>JAYTAK010000664.1:0-19255 GCA_043737515.1 Candidatus Kuenenia sp.
AGATTGGTCGGCAACGAGCGGGGTAAGCGATGCCAGACTTCCGGGGACCAACTGAGCAGCTCCCGCATGGATTCGAGCGGTGCCGTGCCCTCCGCCAGCTTCAGTTCAATTCCGTCCGGGCCGGTGGAAATCGCGTCGAGCGTGATGCCCAGATGGAGTTGACCGCTGGAATGCAGATCAACCACCCGACGGACTATTTCGCGCAAGAGAACCAGCGCATCGCCCGGCGCGAGCAGTTGACCGCTGGACAGGATGCTGGCCAGTGTCTGCTCGGAACCGCGATTAATCTCCGTGACCATAAGTCATGCATTCTGTGATGCGTGGCGACACGTTAAATCCGTGAATCTTGCGCGGACCTCATCCATGCTTTTTCTTCTTCAGCGCGGCCAGTTCGGCGTCGAGGCTATCCGCAGATGCTGAACTGCTTTCCAAATCCGGATCGTTCTCCGCGCGGGTGGCACCGCGAAGTTCGGCCAGGGCTTCCGCTTCAGCTTCCGCGCGTTCGACCCGCTCTTTCATGCGATCAAATTTAGCGAAGGCATCATCACCGACATTTCCCGTTTCGAGATCCATGGCCGACGTGTGCATTTTCTTTTGGAAATCGGCCGCTTTTTTCCGGGCCGACAGCGTCGCCAGATTGCGCTTCGCTTCCGCCATTTTGGCCCGCATGCCGTCCAACTGGTGCTTCAACGTTTTTGTGGTTTCCTGCGCGAGTTTCAACTGGTCTTCCAGGGCGATGACCAACTTCTGATGCTCCTGCTTCCGGGAGAGCGCCTTGCGAGCCAAGCCATCATCACCAGCGTCGATTGCCTTTTCGGCTTTGCCCTGCCAGTCAAGCGCCTGCTGCCGATTGGAAGCAAGTTCCTTCACAAGCAACTTCTCGTTCGCCAGCACTTTTGCCGTTTCCTGCGTCGCGTCAGCGATGGATTGTTCCATCTCGCGAACCGCTTGTCTCAGCATCTTTTCAGGATCTTCAAGCCCATCGGTCATTTCATTCAGATTGGCGGAGATGATGTCGCTGATGCGTTTGAACAGACCCATGATTCGTTCCTTTGCTTAATGAAATCTCGACTTTGGAATCGTGACAGAACAAGTAACCGCTTGGGAATACGCAGACGATTTCTGACTCAGCGCGTGCCACTGGAACAGGTCGGCATTAAATCAGACTCACCCGCGACCGGCGATTCAGCGTGATAGAGGTCGGCAACAGCAATACGGCGATGACACCGCATACCAAGCCGACCAGATGTCCCAGATTCGTCCAGTTCCAGCCCGACCAGAACAATCCCCAGAATTCAAGAAAAGGAACCAGGAGCAATCCCCAATAAGCCCGCAGAGTGATCACGTCCCAGCGAATGAACCAGAAGACCCAATGTTTCGGTCTGGACAACAAACCAGTCAGAAGGGTGACCGGAAATAATGCGAAATAGGCGACCTCAATCAACGCCGAAGGAAACAGCAGCAAAGCGATTGCGATGACGGCAAAAATGGCTCCCGACGCGCCAACCAAACGTCCGAAACAGAACACCCACGCGAACAATCCCATCGCGAGAATGGTTCCGAAATAAACGACCAGATACCAACCATTCCCTAACCGGCGATTGACAGGCGTGCCAAAGACCAACAATGCGAGCATGTTACCAACGAGATGGAAGATGCCCACATGCCCGAATGCATGAGTGAAGATACTGAAGAATCCGCTGCCACGACCGACACCCAGTTCTGCGCTATATCCGAAACAGAAAACCATCACGTTCAAAGCGATCAATAAGCCATTTGCCACAGGAATGGCATGAAACGCACGCCCGTCGTGAAACCGAATGGGAATAGGGATAAACATGGCAACTCACTGATCTGTGGGAAGAGGGCGCTGGTCTACTCAATTCATGTCGATACTGCACAGGATCCGTAAAAATTATTCTCAAATTGAGCGGGTTGATGGGAAAGAGATGCTGATTCGTATTTGCGATATGTCAGATTACCTTTGGTGACATACAATTGCGAATCGCTTTTTCCAAGCCGCCGTGCTGTTGCAGGAGTTCTGCCAGATTTTGCCATTCGCGGCGAAATTCGGCATCCAGATCCGCCAAGTCTGTGTAGTACGAGATATCGATCCGCAACATCCGTTTCAGCCGTTCGCCTAAACGTTGGCGTGCATGACGGTAATAATTGTCAACATCAGTTGGCTTCACCCCCAATTGGTCAGCGATTTCCTTCGTCGTCAATTGTTCGCAGATCCGGCTGTGTAACACGCGGTAATAGTCGCCTTTACCTTCGGCATGGTAGTCGGTCATCAACGAACGGACTGCGGACTGAAGTAACTCTTCGGCCCAGATCGCCCAAAAAACATCGTTATCCTGCGGATCGACGCCCGTTTGCAGAAGCGCCTGCTGAAACGGGGCGCCGACGTGTCGCGCAGCGGTGCGATTGGCCCGGATCGTGTTCTGAACGATATGCCGAACCACTGTACATAACAACGTCTTAAACCTGGCGTCCGGTCGAGTCAGCCAACTTTCCAGCAAAGATTTGCGGAGCAGTGCCTCGAATACCAGTGACGCAACATCCTCAGAATCGGTCCATTGCAGATTCCCTACCCGCATCGCGAACCGGCAGACGGCCCGCCAATAGCTGGCCACAAACTGGTCCCAGGAAGTCGCGTCACCAGTTGCCACGATCCGGCGGATCAGCGACAGTCGGGTATCGGGGAAAACCATGTCAGCGCCAAATTCGCGGCCGGGGAAAACTGGGGGGAACTGGGGGAAATCTGCAGTCAACGGACGCTGTTCTGCCACGGTGTAGAACCGTTGAAATGAAGAATACGAAAGAGCACATTCGTTTGCAATCTTCAAATGGTACAGCGACTGCGGCAACTGGCAGCCAAACATCTTCTGCGCGATAATCTTCACCAGTTTCAGGCCCTGCCAAATAGCCACTTAGTCGATGGCGACTCGCTGGCCGGGCACATGGCCGTGCCTTCCGCAAGAAGCCTTTCAAGGCCGTTTGCCTGCGAATGGCAGAGCCGAACGACGGATGAAGAACCGCAATGACAAACAATTTCAACCAGCAATTCCCCCAAGTGCGCAACTCAGGGCTGATATTGGTAATCGTGTTTACGGCACGAAAGAATCCTCTCAAAAAAACTCTCACCGTTTGCAGAACAGAGGCGTCAACCCGGGCAACCTCCTCATCGAAGCATCAAAGAGCCGATGTCGTCTAAAAGACTTTGGCCTTGTCAAATCGCTTCAGGAGGAAAACAGCCCCACGCACTCAGGGACGGTATTGGGAACCTTGGATTTTATTTCGCCGGAGCAGGGGCGAGAAAAGGCAATGGACGGCAGAAGCGATCTCTATGCGCTTGGTGTTGTTCTGTATGAGATGATCAGCGGAAGTCTGCCGTTTGTGGCTGACAGTCCGACAGGGATATCCTTTCAGCATCTCTACGAACAACCGATTCCGCTGCATACGGTCGCTCCACAAAAGCCGATCGAGGTGGACACAGGCATCCGATTTCAGCTATGACTTTTTCTGCTGTCGCTCGCCGGCTGACCGCAAGACGAACCGCCTTTTCACTAGCGCATGGTTCCCAGTCGAACTCCATCTCATCCCGATCCCAGGAAATGATATGGTGCAGTTCATGCCACTTTGACTGGATTCTGTGACGCTTCTACACTCCTCGCCCGACCGCCCGGCAACCGTCGCAGCGATCGACGGGAACGACCTTTGCGGGACGTTGTCAGATGTCTCATGGAAACTCCGGGTCGAATCAACGTCGTAGGTCGCAGACTTCTCAGATCGCTCAGGCGTATCGCACGGCCCACGAGATTCTTTCGGCGGCTCTGGCGTTGGGATTGTTCGTGGGGGCTGGTTACTGGCTTGACCGCAAGGTTGGCTGGACGCCGGCGTTGACAGTTTGTGGTGCGTGTCTTGGTTTTGTCGTCGCCGGAGTTTCTTTGCGAGCCCTCCTGCGACGACTGGATCAGGAGTCGGTAAAAGACAAGGCAGAGAAACAGCGTAACAGGGAGAGTCAATCCGAGTGACTAATTCTTCCTTTAAGAAGGGCTTTGCGTCAGCATTCTGGTTGACCCTGATATTTGCGATCGGCTGGGTTGTGTGTTTTTTACCAGCTCGCTGGTTGCGGGGCACACCGGGTGTCTGGTGGATGACAATCGCTGCGATTTGTTGTTTGGTGCCAGGCTGGATTGTTGTGTTCCTGTCTGTGTTCGCTATCGTTCGCAGCGAATTGTCGGCGATGTTGATTCAGACAATGGTTCGTCTGTTTACAGTTTCACTGGTGGCAATTTCCGTACGTAAGCTAAAGCCTGAGTTAGGGTTTTGGGATTTCTTCGGTTGGCTGCTTGTTTTTTATTTGCTGAGTCTGGTATTCGAGGTTGTTCTGCTCAAAAGGCAGGTAAAGCGTTCGGATACCAGCGTAGTTCGTTCGTAATTCTTGATTCCTGGTTCGTGGTTCATTTCGCGGATTGCACTTTTTAAGGTTGGCGGCCAAAGCGGAAATGAGTGGAGAAGACCATTTTCATCACGTTCGCGACTTTGGTTACTTTGAGGTGCCGGGGTTCCTGACGTCGTCACATGCGTATGACAGCGTGGATGCTGTGCCTTGGTATCAACTGAAGGCTCTGCATCTTGAGCATCCCACGCTCGATCAACTGAATGAGGCGATGGAAGGAAAGATATTCATTCCTCAGCCATTCGCTGGTACGGCGGCAGATTCTGGTTTCCTGATCACGAAGTTCATGGTGCTGCAGGTTGTTGTTGTGCTTCTCTGTGTCCTGATTTTTCGTGGCCTGGCCAAACGGATTCAGTCCGGTCAGCCAGCGCTTGGTCGATTTTGGAATTTCTGGGAAGCTCTTGCGCTCTTTATTCGTGATGAGGTCGTTCGTCCAACCATCGGTGATCATGTCGAGGGACATCACGAAGATCATCATGCGAATGTGCAGTTTGACGGGCATGGTGGCCATGTGATTGCAGCACACGATGATGGTCACCCGACAGTATTGGCGCATCCTGCAGATCGATATTTGCCGTTCATATGGAGTTGTTTCTTCTACGTTTTGCTTTGCAATCTGCTGGGAGCTATTCCATCGCTTGGATCCGCCACGGGCAGTATCAGCGTCACGGCTGTTCTTGCATTGTGTTCGCTGGGTGCGACATTCATGGCCGGTACCAGAGTTATGGGTGTCAAGGGGTTCTTCGGGAACCTCGTGCCGGAAACTGGTGTCGGCGGGACCGGTGGTGTGTTTCTGTCGTGCGTAATGTTCGTAATTGAAATGATGGGGTTTTTCATCAAACATTCAATTCTTGCTTTGCGTTTGTTTGGCAACATCATGGGTGGTCATACGGCGGTCGGTGTGATATTGGCCTTTATCGCGCAGGCAGCTCATTCGAGTTTTGCGCTTTGGGGCGTGGTGACCGTTGGCAGTGTGCTCGGGCAGGTGGGTATTGGAATTCTGGAGTTGCTTGTTGCGGTGCTTCAGGCGTATGTGTTTTCGTTTCTGGCGACGATTTTTCTTGCTGGGGCAATTCACAAACACTGAAAGTGTCAAAATCCTGTTGTTTGGTTGTGCCTCCTGCAAGACTGCGGCGGCACTTGGGCGTGTATCTCAAACCGTATTTGCAGAGGAGTTTTTCTAGTGAGTAAGTTTCTAAAGTACGCCCTTTTGACTGTTGCGGCGTTTGTGTCTTTGTCTGTACCTGCTATGGCTCAGGAACCTGCGACACCGCTGATCAATCTTGGCGGTCCATTTGGCGCAGGCTTGGTTGTGATCGGTGCTGGACTTGGGATTTCTCGGCTGGCTGCTGCTGCTTTTGAAAGCATGGCTCGTCAACCGGAAGTTGCTGGAGACATTCGCGGCGCGATGATTGTTACTGCGGCGATGGTTGAAGGTGCGGCGGTGATCGGCTTGATCGTTTGTATCATCACCTAGTTTTTGTTGAGTATTCGTCGGTCATCCTTCATGCAACGTCTTTCTTGTGGTTCACACCAATGTCTGCCTTGAAACTGAAACATCGTGTGATACTTTCGCTGTCGCTGGTTGCGTGTTTTGCGTGTCAGTCGTCGGCTGCGTGGGCTCTTGATGAGAAAGTCCATGCCGAGGCAGATGCTGTTGCAGCGCCAGATGATTCGCACGCCCTGCCAAAAGCTGCCGCTTCTGCGGGTTTACTGGCTGAGCCAAAAGCTGGCGCAGCTGCAGTTGATCCGCACGCGGGGTCGGGGCAGCATGACACGACAGTGCCCATGAAGTTGCAGACGGATCTTGCGTTGTGGACGTTGGTTACGTTTTTGTGTTTTCTGTTCGTCATGAAGAAGTTCGCCTGGGGTCCTATGATTCAGGGTCTGGACAAACGCGAACAGGGAATTCGAAAAGCCATCAGTGACGCAGAGGAAGGTCGGCGTAAATCGCAGGCTTTGCTGGCGGAGTATGATCAGAAGCTTAAGGCTGCTGAACAAACAGTAGCCGCGATGGTGGCAGAAGCCCGGCGGGATGCCGAACGAACTGGTCAGGATCTGATCGCGAACACTCAGCGGGAAGTTGAAGCGATTAAGACTCGGGCAAAAGAGGAAATTCTTCGGGCAAAAGATACGGCCCTGGCCGAAGTCTTTACGCAGATGAATTCTCAGGTTGTCCGGGCCACAGAGCATGTGCTTGGTCGGGCGTTGCAGGATGCAGATCAGCATCGACTGGTCGGCGAGGCGCTGGCGGGAATTGGTCAGTAATGCCTGCGGCACATTGATCATTTGGAATTGGTCATTGGTCATTGTTAATTCGGAGTACCGGAGGGCTGACGCCCGCCGCTCGCCGGGGTGTTTGGGGTTTGTGATGTCCGACAAGAGTATGAAACATCGTTCTGACAATGTCCTGGAAGATCCCGGTGCATTGGCGATTGCTACGATGTACGCTCGTACGTACATGACGTCGGCGGTCCAGAATGGGGTAGGTGCTCCGGAAGAAGAACTCAATTCTCTCGTGGATGATGTGTTGGTTGCGTTTCCGGAATTTGAAAGCTTGCTGCTGTCGGATTCTGTCGGACGTGACGACAAGTTGGCGATTGTGGATCGAGTGATCGCTCCGAAATCGACTGAGTTTTTTGCGAATTTTCTGAGGGTTCTGATTCGGCATGGTCGAATCGCGATGCTGCCGATGATTCAGAGTGTGCTTGGTCGGTTGCAGGAAGAGGCTGCTGGAAAGCGGCGTGTTCGTGTGCGAAGCGCCAGGCCGCTGTCGGAAAGTTCACGAACTCAGATTTGTAATGATCTAAAGCATAAGTTGGGGTTTGAGGCCCTGCTGCAGGAAACTGTCGATGCGTCGTTGATCGGCGGCATGATCCTGCAGATTGGTGATACGGTTTATGATTCATCCCTGCGATCCCGGCTTAAGCAGCTGAAGGGTCGTCTGGTGGAGAAAGCATTCAATGAAATTCAAAGCGGACGAGATCGCTTCAGTCATCCAGAAGGAGATTGAAGACTTTCGCGGTCAGATTCTGACTGCAGAAGTTGGTCGCGTGATTGAAGTCGGTGACGGGATTGCCCGTTGTACCGGCCTTTCCACAGCGATGTCGGGCGAGATGCTGGAATTCTCGAACGGCACGCGCGGCCTGGCGTTCAACCTGGAAGAGAACAGCGTCGGCGTCGTGATTCTCGGGGACTACCTGAAAATCAAGGAAGGCGACGAGATTCGTTCCACGGGCAAGCTGTTGTCAGTACCGGTCGGAGACGCTCTGTTGGGTCGCGTGGTCGATCCGCTGGGTAACCCGCTGGACGGCAAAGGCCCTGTGTTGACGCCTCACACCCGGCCTGTCGAATGGCAGGCCGCCGGTGTGGCAGAACGTCAACCGGTGAAAGAACCGCTGCAGACCGGGATTAAAGCCATCGATGCGATGACGCCGATCGGACGCGGTCAGCGCGAACTGATCATTGGTGACCGCAAGACCGGCAAGACGGCGATCGCGATTGACACCATTCTGAATCAAAAGGACACAGGCGTCATCTGCGTCTATGTGGCCTGTGGCCAGCGTGGTTCCTCCGTGGCCGGCGTGGTTGAAATTCTGCGTCAGAACGGTGCCCTCGATTATACGATCGTGGTTGCCGCGAGCAGTGCCGACCCGGCTCCGATTCAGTACATCGCGCCGTACGCCGGTGCGGCGATGGCGGAGTACTTCATGTATCAGGGTAAGCACACGCTGGTCGTGTACGATGATCTTTCAAAGCAGGCTGTCGCGTATCGCCAGCTTTCGCTGCTGATGCGTCGCCCGCCTGGTCGCGAAGCGTTTCCGGGTGACGTGTTTTATTGCCACAGCCGATTGCTCGAACGAGCAGTCAAGCTCAACAAAGAGCTGGGCGGCGGTTCGATGACAGCACTGCCGATTATTGAAACGCTGGAAGGCGAAGTTTCGGCCTACATTCCGACGAACGTGATTTCGATTACGGATGGTCAGATCTATCTGGAATCCGACTTGTTCTGGAAGGGCATCCGCCCGGCGATCAACGTCGGTGTTTCAGTGAGTCGCGTGGGTGGCAACGCTCAGAATAAGGCGATGAAAAAGATCGCCGGCAGTCTGCGACTCGACCTTGCTGCGTTCCGTGAACTCGAAGCATTCGCTCAGCTCGGTACAGAACTCGACAAAGCCACTCAGTCACAGCTCGATCGCGGTTACCGCATGGTGGAACTGCTGAAACAGCCTCAATACGGTCCTCTGCACGTCGCCGACCAGGTTGTCACGATTTACGCGGGAGCCAAGGGCTACTTTGATAAAGTGCCTGTAAACAAAGTGCAGGAAGCTGAACGCCAGTTGCACGAGTTCATTCGAACCGAACACGCGGATATGCGTGACAAACTCGTTGAACAGGCGGCTCTGACAGAAGAAGTTGAAGGCCTGTTGAAAAAGGCTCTGGAAGCTTTCGTGGCGCGACTGGCGTCGAAGGGTTAACGTTTCAGCGGCATGGCGCTAGCCGCCGGTAACTGTTACTCAGGCATGGTGAAAAATAAGCGGCGATCCCGGGCTGTGTGAAACCTTTGAATGCGATTGGAATTATCAGAGGATTGACATCCCCCGCTCGCCTGAGCGGCAACAATATTTAGTGACGACGGACAGAACTGTCCATCCTACAGGTGTGGTTTGATTCATGGCTAACAGACGCTTACTCGTCAAACGGCTCAAAGCGGTGCGCAACATCCGCAAGATTACGCGCACGATGGAGCTGATCGCGACCAGTCGCTTTAAGAAAGCGATGGACCGCGCCACGGAAGCTGCTGAGTACACTCGCAAAATTTCTGAAATCGTCGGAGATCTTGGGCGGGCAAACCTCAAGTTTTCTCATCCTTTGCTTGAACGCCGAGCCGAAGAGAAGCGCAGTGTGCTGTTGGTGCTGACTGCAAATCGCGGTTTGTGCGGTGGATACAACGCCAGCGTATTGCGTCAGACGCTGGCGCATATTCGCGGGCTGAAAGAAAAGGGCATCGAGTTTCAACTGGAGGTTTCTGGCAAACGCGGAATCAAGTTCCTGAACTACCAGAAAGTACCAATTCACACGCAGTATACGACGTTTGAAGACCAGCCTTCGTTCGCAGCGGTGGATGCCCTCGGAGTTCGGTATGTGGCAGATTTCATCGCGGGACGGATCGATCGACTGGATGTGGCTTACACCAGGTTTGTAACGTCTTCGAAGCAGATTGCTGTGGTGGAATCGCTGCTGCCAATTGCAGGATTGAGCAGCGGTGCTGAAACAAAGTCTGAGGCGGGTATCGACTACGAATTCCTCCCGTCGGCTCAGGAGATTCTGGCGGAGATTGTGCCGGCGGCTTTCCGAGCGAAACTCTTCAAGTGTTTCCTCGATGCGGCGGTCAGCGAACAGATCGCCCGCATGGTTGCCATGAAGGGCGCGACGGAGAATGCAGACGAAATGGCGGGCAGCCTGAAACAACAGTACAACCGTGCTCGACAGGCCGGGATTACGTCGGAACTGGCAGAGATCATCGGTGGTGCGGCAGCACTGGGTTAACTATTTAAGTTTTTTGAAACAGCAGTCACGGGGCGAATGACCCATGAGCGAGACAATGACAGCAGGCAAAGTTTCTCAGGTAATTGGATCAACATTTGATGCCCAGTTCCCGGAAGATCATCTCCCCGACATCTACAACGCCGTTTTGATCGACGCGGATGTCAAGGGCAACAAGGTCAAGGTCACCGGAGAAGTTCAGCAACATCTCGGTGGTGGCCGAGTGCGCTGTGTGGCTCTGGGAAACACGGACGGCATGCGTCGCGGCATGGAAGTGATCGACACCGGAAAACCATTGTCGGTGCCCGTTGGCAAAGCCACACTGGGACGCGTGTTCAATGTCCTTGGCGATGTGATCGATGGTCGCGGCGATGTGGCGTACGAAGAACGCTGGCCAATTCACCGTCGTCCGCCGTTAATGGAAGACCTCAGCCCGAAAACGGAAGTTTTCGAAACGGGGATTAAAGTGGTTGACCTGCTGACGCCTTTCGTTCGCGGCGGAAAAGCAGGATTGTTCGGAGGAGCCGGTCTGGGCAAGACCGTGATTCTGACCGAATTGATCGCTCGTATCGCCAGCGCGCACGGGGGCTACTCGGTCTTTGCCGGAGTCGGCGAACGAACCCGTGAAGGAAACGACCTGTGGCTGGAAATGCAGGAAACCAAGATCGGCACGACAGACCGGTCAGTGATTGAACAGACCACGATGGTGTTCGGTCAGATGAACGAACCACCGGGCGCTCGTCTGCGCGTCGCCTTATCAGCGTTGACGATGGCTGAATGGTTTCGAGATGCCACTGGTGCGGACACTCTGCTGTTCGTCGATAACATTTTCCGATTCTCTCAGGCCGGTTCAGAAACGTCAGCGTTGCTTGGACGTATGCCGTCCGCGGTTGGTTACCAGCCAACGCTGGGTACTGAACTGGGTGAACTTCAGGAACGTATTGCATCGACGAAGAAAGGGGCGATTACATCCGTGCAGGCCGTTTACGTCCCGGCGGACGACGCAACCGACCCGGCACCGGCAACGGCGTTTGCTCACCTGGATGCATTCATTTATCTGGAACGACGAATTTCTGAAAAGGGTATTTACCCGGCGATTGACCCGTTGGCGTCGTCCAGCCGACTTCTGGACCCACAGTATGTTGGTCAGCGTCACTACAATGCAGCTCGCCGCGTGCAGCAGACTCTGCAGCGATACCGTGAGTTGCAGGACATCATTGCGATTCTGGGTGTCGATGAGTTGAGCGAAGACGACAAGATGGTGGTTCATCGTGCTCGCCGTATCGAACGCTTTTTGTCGCAGCCGTTCCTTGTGGCGGAAGTCTTCACAGGCAAAGCGGGTAAGATCACGCCGCTGGCTGACACGATTCGCAGCTTTGAAGAGATCTGCGACGGCAAATGGGACCACCTGCCGGAATCTGCATTCATGTATGTGGGTGCGATTGAAGAAGCTGAAGAACAATTCAAGAGAATGCAGGCTGGGGGCTAGTTCGACGTCAGCTCTTAAAATGTAGGTTGGACATTCTTGTCCGACCGCGTTTAGACGGGCAAGAATGCCCATCGTACCCCAAATCCAGCCATTGACAGGGCACTAGTTCTTTGTCCTCCTGCTGTCGAAAGTTATCATCATGGCAGAACTCAGTCTGGTACTTGTCACTCCGGAACGAACATTGTTCGATCGCCCGGTTGCGTCGATCCGCGTGCCGTTATTCGACGGGTCAGCCGGATTCTATCCAGGTCGTGCGCCGCTGGTGGGACGACTGGGAATTGGCGAACTGCGGCTGGCAGAAGTGTCTGGTGCTGTGGAATCGTACTTCATTGACGGCGGCTTCGTGCAGGTGAAAGGCTCTGTGGTGTCCGTGCTGACAAACGCAGCGATGCCGACTTCAGAGCTGAGCCGCAAGGCCGCTGTTGCGAAACTGGAAGCAGCAAATGCGGAACTGGCAAAAACAGACGAAGAATACTCAGCGACTTCGCGTCGGCTTGAGAAAGCTCGAAAGATGCTGGCCCTCGCGAGCAAGGATTAGGCAGTCAAGGACTTACCGGTCATGAACAAGTTTGATCCTCGAATCGATGCACTTGTAATGGAAACCAGAACGCACTGGGATCCGTCGGTTGGAACGCTTTCCGAAGAAGACCGGCGTTGGGTGGCAAGGTCCATTCACGAGCAGCCGCAATTGGCGTCTCACATCGCCTATGAACGCAGCCACACCGGATTCACCAGGTCGATTACCGTTACCCTGGAAGATATCCAGCGGTTGTATCTGTCACGGTGAATGTGTGTGGTAGAGGATGGCACAGTCGTTTAACCGCGTGGGCATCGCCCCGCGCGTGGGAACCCATCCAGAGGAACGTTGCTCACGCGGCCCGCTGGGCACGCGGTTAAACACAGCCCCGACGGCAGTTTTTTCCCTGATTGAATAGGATTCCGGCCTGGGTTCCCGTATGATGTCCGGACGCGCATCCCGCTGAAATGTTTCGGTGGCTCAAGGGGCTGATTCCCGCGTGCGACGGATCATGTTTTGATGTGGACACAATGCGATGCGTAGTTTTGCGAATGCAACGGTACTGGCCGGGCTGTGGTGTGTTGTCGTAGGATGCGGCGAAGGTGACGCGCCGTCGCCGACGGTTGTCCAGAATAAGTCGGAAGCTCCAAATACGGTCGGTGACGGCAAGGTGATCGAAGCAGATTCCGATGCACCTCCGGTATTGGATCTGGCCGAACCCACCGTTCCCAAACAAAGCCCCGGGGATGAACCTGATTCAACGGCAAAACTGAATATCGGCGACGCCGCTCCACCGATTTCGATCGCGAAATGGGTGAAGGGTGATCCTGTCACGGCATTCACCAGTGATAAAGTCTTTGTGGTTGAGTTTTGGGCGACCTGGTGTACCCCGTGTCTTGCAGGCATGCCGCACATTGCATCGTTGCAGACGGAGTATGGAGACAAAGTCAGATTCATCGGAGTCACTGATGAGGAAGAAGGAGACGTTTCTGAATTCATGGGACGGAAATCCCCCAGCGGCAAATTGTGGTCAGAAGTGCTGACGTACACGATTGCTCTGGATGAAGAAAGCAGGACCAATGCCGATTACATGCTGGCTGCCGGGCAGACTCAAATTCCGTGTGCCTTCATCGTTGGGAAAAGTGGGAAGGTGGAATGGATCGGCCATCCTGGGGGCATTGACGAACCGCTCAAAAAGATTGTGGATGGAACCTGGGATTTCGTGGCTGAACTTGAAGTCCAGGAAATGATGCAGGTGATTGGCCCAAAGATAGACGCGGCACTGCGCAAGGGTGACTTTGAGACAGGCGTTGCATTGATTGATCCAGTGATTGCAAAGTTTCCAGGGCACGCAGAATTCAAACGGGCACGATTTCAATTCCTCCTGAAAGGCAAAATGTTTGACGAAGCCAACAAGGCGGCTGAAGAACTCATGAAGGCGTCGCATGATAACGCAATGGAGCTGGAACAATTGGCATGGGTTCTGGCGACCCTCATCCCTGGCCCCGGACCTGATCTGGACCTGGCACTCACGGCTGCGAAGCGTGCTGAAGAACTTACGGAATCAAAGAATGCCTCGATCCTCGACACCCTCAGCCGGGTCCAGTTCACCAGGGGAAACATTGAAGATGCGATTGCGACTGAGAAAAAAGCAATTGAACTTGCTGGCCCCGATGACAAAGAACAGTTTGAAGCTGGGCTGACGATGTACGAAGCAGCGCTGAAGAAGGACGCCGCCGCCGAAGCAAAGCCTGTTGAAACTGGCGAAGAGAAGCCGGTCGAAACCGGTGAAGAAAAGCCCGCCGACGCAGCTGAAGAAAAGCCAGCCGAAGAAAAGCCAGCCGACGCAACTGAAGCAAAGCCGACCGAACCTGCCCCTGCCGAACCTGCTGAAGACATTCCTCAGAACTGACCAGCCTGTTCGACGGCTGAAATGCTGTCGTCTGCACGAAGGCAAGTCTCTCTGAGTTTGAAATATACTGAGTGCGGCCAGAAATGAATCCGGCGAGCGGAGTGGCGTGAGCCCTCCGGTACCTCGCTTTTTTGTACCGGCAAGCTGACGCATGCCGATCGCCAATTCTCTCACCCATGACCGCGTGGAGTATATACCTCGCGCGGGCTGCAATGAGTTGTCGCCGGATTCGTCAGAATTCGGAGCTGGACCATGGTTCAACCCGAAGTCTCATGACTTCGGCTACTGGAAAATGCCTTCCGCAGACCCGCGCGAAGTATAGTGATGCGGAGCGATTACGGTATGAACTCGCTCGTCAACATGATTGCGTCGCGGTGAATGCCGCTGTGCTCAAGTTCCGCCTGTAGCTTCTTTTCAGCCGATTGACGGGCACTTTGGCGGATCAAGACCCGGACTTTGATCCCGTTGGAATCGCCTTTTGCAACCGACGCCAACTCCACGATACGCGACAGTTCAGCAGCACGAAAAGTGGCGTCCGGCTTTCCCGGCAATTCAATCATGTACTGATAATCATCGATCAGCACAGTGAGGATATTGCCGGAGAGCGCTTTTCGTTCGTCTTCCGTCAGGCCACCAATGATCGGATCGGGAGCTGCCAGGCTGGGGTCGTTCTCCGCGTTTGTTTCGTGACCGGCCACAGATGCCTTGGTAGTGCTGGTTGAAGTTGAGCCTTCTCCGGTACCGGAACCACTCGAACCAGTCCCGCCCGGGCCGAAGCCTCGAAACAGCAGGAACAGCGCGAGACCGATGAGAATCGCGCCGCCGCCCATCCCGGCGCGTGATGTTCCGCGGACGATTCTGCCCGGGAGTGGCACCTTATCATAGTTCTTTGACATGACTGACCTCGGAAGCAAAATCTCAAACAGGACCGAAGCTTAGGACCGTTCTGGAAGCTAGTGTCGTCTTTCGCTCCGCGAAAGCCACGCATCTTTCGCAGAGCGAAAGGCGACAATGGGACAGTTATTTCTGGCTCGGTCCTTAGGGCGTCTGTGGTTTCGCGGCATTGAACAAGGAACCCTGCGCACGATAGCCGACGATTGAGAAATCATACCATCGCGTGCCGCCCGCGTCTCTGCGAAGTTGTTCCATCAGCAGGGGCATCGCGTCGGTGGCTCGGCGGCGGGCGACAGCCTGAGCGTCGCTCCACGTCAGCAACACCACGATCAGCGTTTTAGGCTCAGAAAACGATTTGCTGAATTCAAAGAGTCGGGATGCAAGGTCTGTGTCGCTGGAAAAATCCGTCGCAAACGACTGCTGGCTGTCCGAGATAAACGCCTGACCATTTTCCTGAACGTGAATTTCCCAGACCGTAACATGCTTCTGCATTTCATCGACCTGCAGCATGAATTTGAAGATTTCTTCACCACGAGCCTGCATCAGCTTCTGGAGTCGTTGCGTGGCGTCCTGCAGGCGTTCGGCATCGTCGGCTGAACCGGATGTTCGCAATTTGAGGACTTCCGCCATCACATTGCCGGGAAGGTTAAGCGATTCAGCCAGAACTGAACCCACCTGATGATGCTGATTGATGATGCTGCGGAATTTCTCGTCGTATGACTTGCCGAGTTCGGCCAATGATGCTTCTTTCTCAGCAAATTCCTGTTCCAGAGCTTTCTCTCGAGCTGTCAGTGTTTCCTGAGCGGCGACTGACCGATTACGGTTCTCGATATACTGTGAAAACATCACGATCAACAGCAGATCCAGCAGCGGAGTGAGTTGCATCGTGAGGCGACGTTTGGACAACATCAGGTCGTGCCCTCCGATCGCTGCGAGGCCAATCCCAGTTCGCGTTTTGCACGAGCCACCATGTCGCGTACGTGTGTGCGGCTGTCGGTGAGTCGATTAAAACGGATTTCCAGAATACTGTTGATAAACATCAGCACGATTGCGGCAAAAAGTCCGGCGAACGTTGACCAGATGGAGTCACCAAAGCGTTCCATGACGACGTTCACAGTCGATGCAGATTGCCCGGCAGCGTCAGCCTGCAAAGCCGATCCAATCGCCAGCACGGTCCCCAGCACACCGCTCAACGGGTACGCTTCGATCATGGTGCGGGCGACGTGTGTTGACGTTTCGAAGGACAGGGATTCCAGATAGCGTCGTTTCTCATCCAGAATCTGCATTCGCCGCAGGCATTCGGCTCGATCTTCGCTGCGGCTTCCGTCGGAAAGCACGTCGTTGACGTCCTGCACAAATGCGTCGATTTGAGTCGTCAGAGGCACACCGCGTTCCAGCACACTGCGGTGCTTCAGGCCACGCGTGTAATCATCCAGAGTCCCGGCAATCACCCGCAGGTCACGCGCACACCAACTGCGGAGAAACGAAAAGTACAGCAGGTGCAGGAGCGCGGCGATGACAATGACGGGCGTCGATAAGCTGGACAGGAACTGTAGCCATTCGCCCACGTTGCCAGACTGTGGAATATGAAATTGCATGGAGAACGCTCACGGGATCGGATGGTGCGAAGCAATGGCTTTCGGCAACGCAACGGCGAAGACTCGCAGGGGCGCGATGAAAATGTAGCGGACAGACCGGGAGAGTAATTCGAATTCGCCCAAAATGTCCAGAGCCAACATGGATCTGCATTCGCGGGATGATCTGGATTCTTCAACGCGGGGCGATTTGAGACAAAAATCGGCTTCAGCCGTGAATCGTAACGATTGCAAGGCTCGTGAGCGGGTTGTGAAGGCAGATTTCGGGTCAGTTCAGGCGATTGAATGTGATCGGCTTCCGATCCACGGCTCCGATTGCGCATAGCTGTAAGGAATGCGCCTCAAGTGGCAACGCTAGCGTTCGATTCGAACTCCCGGCCTGTACAAGCGCCATGCAATCTTCTGAATTTTTCAGGCGGCGAAGACGATTCTCTGACTCATAAGGAGGACATTATGCTTGTACTTTCACGGCAGAGCGACGAAACAATCATCATTGGTGACAATATCCGCATCACTATCGTTGAAGTGAGGGGTGACAAGGTTCGGATTGGGATTGATGCCCCGCGGGATGTGGCTGTGCATCGTCAGGAGATCTACGACGCGATTCGCCGCGATGCAGAAAAAGCTGCCCGCCCGGTCTGAAATGACGGGCTGACTCGATGAGATCAACGCAGAATGGCCTGCGGAGGTATAAACTTCCGCAGGCCATTTTGCGTTTCCGGCCCTGTGTCCGGAGCTTCGGCCTTCAAGCCGCTCGATTCATTGCGAGCAAACGGTAGAATGCCTCGGGACTGACGTACCCAACGCCATACTTCTACTCCCGAATCCGGAGCCTCAAATGCGACAGCAATGGACCGCTGTGTTAGTGACAATCCTTACGGTGCTGGCATTGACGATCCTTGCCCCGCAAGGCATGTCTCAGAACAAGCCCGCTGCGTCACAAGAACCGCCGAAACCAGAGAGCAATGCGCGATCCGGACCAAAGCCGCTCGCAGCGTTGCCGGAAAAACTCATCAGCGAACTTGAAGGTGCCACGCCGCTGAATCCAGACGGCACAGTGCTGATCGACGTGAAAGCAAAACGTGTTGTGCTGCGGACGGAAGTCGCGTGTCGGGACTGCATTCTGGAAATGTTTCTGGTGCCGGAAGGTAATCGCGAGCACGAAACGATTCTGCGTATTCGTTCCAAAGCGTTCATCATCCACGCAGCCCTGGTGGCACTCGGACTGGAACCGGGGAAGCCAGCGTCGTTTTCGCCTGAGTTCGTCGCACCGTCCGGGCCGGAGATCACCCTGCAACTGGTCTGGCTGGACGACAAAGAAATGATGCAGCGTGCGGATGTCAGCGAGTGGATTCGACACAACGTGCATCGCTACTATTCCGCGCCGCTGTCAGGGCCGCCGCCAGGTTTGCAAATGCCGTACAAAAATCTTCGCTGGGACAAGTTCAACAACGAGATTCTGTGGTACGGTCCGATGACGGCAGAGGAACGCACCGATCTGCTCTCCAAATGGAAGAAGGACGAGTACCGGAAAGCGATTGAGACGTTCTTTGAGGAAGGGAAGTCACGTCCCATGAAGGCATCATTTGTCTTTGCCGGCAGCAGTCTGTACAAAGACGAAGAGACCGGTGAGGAGTTTTATCAGGCCGAAGGCGGACATGTGATCTGCACATCCAACTTCCCGGATGCGCTGCTGGATGTTCGAGAGGAAAGCTCTGCGAGTGATGGCGGTCAGACTTACGAGGCGTGGACAGAAAAGATTCCGCCGGTCGGTACGCCTGTGCTGCTGATCATGACTCCGCGCGCGGACGCGAGTCAGCCTGAAACGAAGTCTGAACACAAGGACGGTTCCAAAGCATCAGCCGAAAAGCCTCCGAAAGTTCCCTCAAATGATTGATACTCACTGCCATCTGGATGCAGAAGCATTTCACCAGGAAATTGACGCCGTCCTGCATCGCGCGACGGATACCGGTGTGGAATGCATCCTCACCGTCGGCACAACACTGGAATCCAGCCAGGCAGCAATCGTCCTGGCGAATCGCTATAAGTTTGTCCGGGCGATCGTCGGCATTCATCCAAACTACGTGCAGGCTGCGAAACCCGGCGACTGGGAACAGATTGAAGTGCTGGCGACACATCCGGCAGTCGTCGCCGTCGGTGAAACGGGGCTCGATAAATACTGGGACCATACTCCGCTCGATCTGCAAAAGGACTGTTTCGTCCGGCACATTGAATTGTCGAAACGCATCAACAAGCCATTTGTCGTGCATTGCCGCGAGGCGGACGCTGAAGTCCTCGAAGTCCTGAAAACAGAATCACAACGCGGCCCGTTCATCGGCGTGATGCATGCTTTTTCCGGCGATGCGCAGATGGCGGAGGAATGTCTGCGACTGGGGATGTATCTGTCATTCGCCGGCATGCTCACGTTTCGTAAAAACGAAAGCATGCGCGCCGTCGCCGCCACAGTGCCGCTTGATCGACTGCTGGTCGAAACCGACGCTCCTTATCTGGCCCCGCATCCGAATCGAGGCAAGCGCAATGAACCCGCCTGGGTGCGCCTCACCTGCGATTGCCTGGCCACCGCACACGGTCTGACACCTGAAGCCATGGACGAACAGACAACTTCAAACGCCCGAACACTTTTCAGCCTTGGCCTCAACTCCGGCGAGCGGCATGCGTAAGCTTGCCGGTACATTGCACGTATCAGCCGCAGTGCGTTATACCGCGAACGGTTGAGAATGGCACATTCGTTTAACCGCGTGGGCAACGCCCCGCGCTTCGTATTTCGTATTTCGTATTTCGTATTTCGTATTTCGTATTTCGTATTTCGTATTTC
>JAYTAK010000665.1:0-3683 GCA_043737515.1 Candidatus Kuenenia sp.
GTTTCATTCAGCGATGGCAAGCTGGAAGCTCACCCCACGGAGAATTGCCGACTCAATCAACTGGTTCAAACCAATTATGATTAAGAGTAGGATTATGATTAAGACTAGTGCCTGAGTCCGATCACACGAATCCACGTCGATCCGCATCATTCGCCGTCGAACGAATTGTGGCTCCGGTATTCAGCGGTTCAGAAATTGTGGTCGTCAGGCGACTGGAACCGATGCGGTTCGGAATGAGTCGCAGGATTTCTTCCGCATGTTTCTGCGATCTTGCCGGGATGCCGATCAGCGGCCCCCATGATGATTGCGCCATCCCTGACACGCCCACCGATCGCAGATGCGCGTCCAGTTGCGTCATCGCCGAATGCGCAAACACACCGCCCTGCTCTGCCGCGTAAAATGTACCGACCGTTTGTCCGTAGTTTTCCAGCGCCGTCGCGAAGGCTTCAAATTGTTTTTCGCGAACGGCCGGGATGATCTCCTGCAGCACCTGCTGCTCAACGTGTTCGATCAATGTCTGAGGCATGTGAATTCGCTGGCCGAAGAAAGTACGTTCCTTTTCGCCTGAAAGTCCCTGCGAATTCTCCGGGTGGGCCAGGACAAAACGCCAATCGTCCGGCAACATGAATCGATCAACCTGCCGACGTGTTGACTCATGGTCCGATTCACCGTGATCCACCAGAAATCCGCCGCGCGCGAAGCCAACCGTGCCAATCGCCGAGCGCTCTGCGCGGCAGGCCAGTTGAGCCAGCTCAAACGGATCGTCCTGAAGCCGGTGGTGTGTCAGCAATTCGCCGGCAGCGGACAAGGCAAGTGCCATTTGCGTGCCACTTCCAAGCCCCGTGTGAAACGGAACTTCGCCATGCACCACAATCCGCAGTGACGTGAGGTGGAGGCGTGATCGAATGTTTTGCAGGAATTCGCGAATTCGCCGACCGATGTCATCTGATGCCTCAATCGAATCCTTGTCAGCCATGATCGGTGTGACGCTCAGACGCCAGGCGGGCTGTCGCAACATGACACCGATGCCGCCGAACCGCCAGCGCGTGGCGGGTTCGCTGCAGATGAGTCCAAAGTGCAGTCGCGAGCCGGTCGTAATTTCGATCCCTGTCATTGTGTGTTTCGCAGTGAACCTGAAGTGCGCTGAAGATTGCCGTTGTGCAACTACCCGGCTGGTGTCTCTGAGTAATCCAGGACGAATTCCTTGAGCATCGCGAACGCGGATTTCTCTTCCGTGCCGCCGGTCTTCTCAACCGCCGGTTCCAGCAGGCTGATCATTTCCAGTACATGCTGAGGAGACATCAGGTGCAGACGAGTCGCAAGTATGGCGGCCTCAAGGACTGCATGTCGAGCGCGATTGAATCCGAAGAACGGACGTCGTTCGCCTCGATGCACAATCGATGATGGCATCCGGCTTCTGGCGTCCGATGCATCGACGTTATCGACGGTAAATTCAAACCAGCGGCAACAATCCTTGAGCACAAATCCGTCGATCGTTGCCGCAGGTTCTACGGCGGGCAACTCAGATAGTCTGCCGATTGCCGCCCGAGCAATAATTTCCACGCGATCAACCACATGAAACACACCACACCGCGTCGCCGCGAGATTACTGAACGTGGTCGAAGGCTGAAACGGGCGCAGGAGCAGGCTGGCAAAATCACCGACAACGATCGGTCCCATCGGAGCGACATTCAGGTGACCCCCTGCATCCACACTTGTTACAATGCCTTCAACGATCATGGTTTTTCAGTTTTCAGTTTTCAGTAGGCAGTAGGCAGCGGCTGCCAACTCAAGACTGCCAACTGACGACTTCGATCTCTCACTTTGCAGATCGCGGATAATACGCGAACATTCCGTCTGACGGCATGCTGCCGCATCAGAATCCGGCAACTCAAAATCAGATATTCCGAGACAGCAACCATGAGTGACCATGATCGGGCCTCGCATTTACCGTCCGATAAGCACGCGCCTGCGGCGAACGGCTGGCTCGTGATTGTGCTCATCGGGCTGGTAGCCGTGCTGCTTTTTAAGACCATCACGGACACCTGGAAAAATCGACACGATTACACGCAGCGGACCGTCACGCCACGCGGCGAGCTGGCATCCGATGAAGCGACGCGAGTTGAGCTGTTCGAAAAGGTCTCGCCTTCGGTGGTGTTTGTGCGGATGAAGGCAAATGGCGGGCCGCAGGCGGTTGACGGCCGCAGCTCGGAACTGGAACTTGGTTCCGGCACTGGCTTCGTCTGGGACGAGCACGGCCACATCGTCACAAATCTGCACGTCGTGCGAGATGCCTTGCTCAGGCAGGGAGCGGAGCTGGAGGTGCAACTGGGGGAATCGTCGAGTTCCACGGCTCCGCAGGTTTTTACGGCGGAGTTTGTGGGGGCGGTTTCCAAACACGATATCGCCGTGCTGAAAATCACTGCCGAACCTTCGTTGCTGGTGCCGATTACGCTCGGCTCATCAGAAGATCTGAAGGTGGGACAAACGGTGCTGGCGATTGGCAATCCGTTTGGGTTTGAGCGGACGCTGTCCACCGGTGTCATCGGCGGACTCAATCGCAGCGTCGGCAGCGACGACGGGAATATGCTCGCCGGAATGATTCAGACCGATGCGGCAATCAATCCGGGCAACTCGGGAGGTCCGCTGCTCGACAGTGCGGGTCGCCTGATCGGCGTCACGACCGCGATCGTCAGCACAAGCGGTGCATCAGCCGGACTGGGCTTTGCGGTCCCCGTCAACGACGTTCATCAATCGGTAGAACTGGTGATGCACGAGGCTATCAACAACCAGACTCCGTCGATGGGAATCGCGATCCTCGACAGCGAAACCGCCCGGGACAATGGCATCCCGGAGCAACTGCTGGTCGGTGGTCTGGTCGTGCTGTACGTCTATCCCAACACGCCGGCGGAAGCCGTCGGACTCCAGGGATGCACGAAACAAGGCCGTCAATTTTTTCTGGGCGACCAGATCACCGCCATCAACGGCCAGAATGTCCGGACCTTCGACGACCTCACCCGCCTCATGCAGACCTTCAAAGCCGGCCAGGCGATCCAGCTCAACGTCGTACGCGGCACTCAGCAATCAACAGTTGAACTCACGCTGGAACCCAGAAAAGTCCTGCTGTAAGTGGAATGGCACCATTTGGACCTTCAAAGTAGCAGCGTACTCCGTGTGCCGTCCTGCAGTGTTTCGAGTCTTCGCGATTCCTGTTGAAAACCCGTCACATCAACACACATCTTGTTGCGGGTGTCGCCCGCAACCCAAAGGGACAAACGCATGGAACACTCACCGACGCTGATCTTCGATAATCCCCTGAAGAGCGTGAAAGAGTTCTTGACCGCGAATGTCGCGGATTTCACAGATCAGCACACTGTTCTGCAAACGTGAAGAGTCTTGTTTTCGTGAGAAGATTTCCAGACGTCTGTTTGCAGAAGTCAGGACTGGCAGAAAAATGATCAGCAGAAAAATACAGACCACGACTTGAGATCTTTCTGCGATTCATTTTTCTGCCATCAATTTTTCTGCCAAAGTGTTCCCGCCCGAATGACAACCCTGCTCTTATGCTCCGCGCGGCCGGGAATAAGTCCGGCGAGTGGAGCGGCGTGAGCCCTCCGGTATCTTGTTTTTGTACCGGCAAGCTGACGCATGCCGCTCACCAATTGTCTCACTCAGGGCCGCAC
>JAYTAK010000666.1:0-3682 GCA_043737515.1 Candidatus Kuenenia sp.
GTCGTATCGATTTGCGATTCGCTGCGGAGCAGCGGCGTGCGGTAGCCTGCGGTGAAACCGCAGGTCATCGGCACACAAAACGTCTGAGCTGCGGAGCAGCGACGTGATGCCGCAATGGAATCTACGTCGCTGCTCCGCAGCTTCCCTGGATCGTCTGCCAGATTCCTTGGGCTCGCGCCCAGGGCTACCATCCACGGCTGCTCCGCAGCCAATCGCAGAGTCATTCGTTCTCAGAATATCACCCATGCGCCGATACACTTGAGAAATCCTCGCAGTTGGCTCTGGTCATATGAATGATCGCGGATCGCAATCACGCGACCGCACCTACCAATGCTCAATCGGGCCGTTGGGGGTCTTCACAAGCGCCGTCGGAACGGAACAACTTCGTTCGCCGTGGCGTAAGCGGATCTCGTTGAGAATTTCGTCGAATTCGGCGAACGATTCGAATCGTCTCAGGCGGTCTTCAAGGTCTTCCGGGATGCCCAGGCGTGATCCGTACCACGCCGCAAACTTGCGGAACATCAGGCAGGCGAAGTCGTCATACTGCCGGGCCATGAGCGAAAAATGGTCGGACAGAAATCCGATTTGCTCATCAACGGTCGGTTCATACACGTCCGTCTCACCGTTGGCCCGTCTTTGAATTCGGCGAAAGATCCACGGGTCCAGCATTGCTCCGCGTCCGATCGCGACGGCCGCGCAGCCGGTTTCACGCATCATGGAAAATGCGTCGTCCGGCGTTCTCACGTCGCCGTTGGCAATGATCGGCATCGAACGCACGGCAGCGACTGTCTGTCGAATTCCCTCCCGATTCACTGTTCCGTGAAACCCCTGCGACCGAGTTCGCCCATGAATGGTCACGGCAGCAACACCGATGTCTTCAAACGCGACAGCAAGTTCCGGTGCCGTGATCATACTGGCGTCCCAGCCGAGCCGCATCTTGACGGTCACCGGAATTCTGACGGCATCGATCACGCGGGAAACCATACTAACGGCTCCTTCGACGTTGCACATGAGTCGCGCCCCGCCGCCAGAGCTGTTGACCTTCGCCATCGGACAACCCATGTTGATGTCGATGCCTTCGTAGCCATGCTCCTGCAGCCAGACGGCCGCCTTGACCAGATGAAGTGTTTCACCGCTGAAAATCTGAACCGACAACGGACGGTCTTCCGGACACGTTTCCACAAGGTCCAGTGACTTGCGTCGTTCAGACCATAACATGGAGGCCAGCACCAGGTCTGTCGTTGCCAGCCCAAGGCCGCCGATTCCGCGAAGGACCAGCCGAAACGCCAGATGCGTGTAACCTGCCAGCGGAGCCAGAAAGAACCGTGTCGGCAATGTGCGTCCACCGATCACAATCGGACGAGCGCACAAATCGGCGACCGGAGCGGCGTCAGCCCTCCGGTACACCGACGCCCCCGTCGTGCCACCAGCATTGTTGTCGCTTTCGGCCAGAGTAATAATGTCCGTCTTCTGCGGCACGACCTAATCCTTCGTCTTGTAAACCGGCAATTGCCAGCCCAGTGCCTGCAGTGCGCCGATCACTTCCATCAACGGCAGGCCGATGATGTTCGTCAGGCTTCCGCTAAACTGCGACACGAACGCCGCCGCATTGGCTTGGATCGCATAACCACCCGCTTTGCCAACGGACTCATTGGTGGAAAGATACCATTCAATCAGAGCGTCTGACACATCACAAAACGTGACGCTGGATTTCACAACGAACTCATGCACTTCATTCCCCCGCGCCACGTTGACGCCCGTCCAGACCTCGTGCGTTCTTCCCGCCAGCCAGTGACGCATCCAGTGGCGAACTTCGGACTGCCATTTGTCCGGTTCCGGCTGCCCGAGGATTCGTTTTTGCTGCTGATCATTTTTTGCAATGACAATCGTATCGGCCACGACCATGAATGGAGCGTTCGATTTCCCTTCGGCCGAGAATACTTCCGTCGGTGCCACCTGACGACTGACATCGTGATACTTATCTCGCACGATTTCAAGCAGGCGACGCTCGAAGCCGGCATCGTCGTGTACATCGTGAAAATCCGCTTCCGCCGACGACAGCGGCGGGACAATCCGCAATGCGTGCTCACCCACAATGGACGCCAGTAATTCACGCCGTTGAGGTGATCGTGAACCGAGAACAACAGAATATGGAACGCTCATTTTCACATCACGCATTTCTGAAATCACGAGCAAAAGAGCAACGATTCGCCGCATCCACTTTAATCTCGCAGCGGAAAATCGTATTGTGCGCCGACGAAGAATTAAGGAGAGCGGCAATCATGAACATACCATAAATCAGCCGGAACGCGTTAGCGTCCGGTTCTCCGGGAACCGTGGGCGAGCGGGGTCTTGATTTAAGGTGGGATAAGCTTCCAGCTTGTCATGTTTGCCAAAAAGCCCTGGTTTTAACTCAACGATGGCAAGCTGGAAGCTTACCCCACGTAGAAATCCAGACGAAATCAACACCCCGATAAATCGAGTGGTAAAATCTCAACTGCCGCCCCCCTGAAAATCATACGCATCAGCAAAACAGCCACCGTCGCAGATTCACAATCTGGCCCACCGAACAGTCTTCTCAAGCTGAAACCTCAAGAGTGAGCGAGCATTGTCCAGACATCTTTCCTGTCACAGTTGCGGAATGATTCATCAGATCCCGGAACTTCAATCCAACCAACACGCCGCATGCACGCGATGTGGATCAGCCTTTGCGCCGCCAGGATGTCGTCGCACAACAGCCAGTCGGACGGCTGCGGCGGCTGTGGCGGCGTTTGTGTTGTTCTGGCCGGCCGTGTTGTGCCCAATCCTGGAGATTGAGAAATTCGGCATCCGACAGCAGTCGAGCATTCTGGGAGGAACCATTGAACTCCTGAAGCACGGCAACTGGCTGGTCGGCGGAGTCGTGCTGCTGTTTTCGGTCGTCTTTCCGCTGACAAAGATCGTGCTGTTGCTGGAACTCAGCCTGCTCGAATTCCTGCACAAGCGGCACAAGGCGACGACGCTGCACATCATGGAACATGTCGGCAAGTGGAGCATGATGGATGTGATGCTGCTGGCGTTTCTGGTGATGCTAGTCAAACTTGGCAACCTTGTGCATTTTGAATTCGGGCCTGCGGTGTTTGCGTTTATTCTGTGCGTCGCCATGAGCATGGTGGCCTCCATTTCCTTTCATCCCCATGCGATCTGGGAGGACTCCGAATGAGCCTTTCGAAAGAAGAAGAAGAAGCGATGCCAACAGCAAGACCGGCGACAGATTCTTCGGCTCCGGTTTCAGCCGTGACGCAATTTCCGGTGGCAGAAATTCGTGGAGCACGAGCGACGTCTGCACTGTTGCTGTCGTCAAAAATGTGGTGGGCTACCGCCGCCTGCCTGCTGATCGCCTTCTGGCTGACATGGCGCGCCATTCCGGCAAACGGGCCGACGATCGTCATCCAGTTCCCGGATGGTCATGGACTCAAATCCGGCGATGGTGTCCGGCATCGAGGCATCGATGTGGGCACCGTTTCTGAAGTGGTCCTCAGTGGCGACCTGTCTCAGATATCGGCGTCGGTGACATTGACTCCCGGAGCCGCAAAACTCGCCAGCGAAGGCACGCGATTCTGGATTGTTCGACCACAGCTCAGTCTGACCGGAGTCAGCGGTCTGGAAACCGCCGTGGGGGCCAAGTACATCGCCGTCAGCC
>JAYTAK010000667.1:0-1516 GCA_043737515.1 Candidatus Kuenenia sp.
GCGCGTGCGCGTGTCCAGAGTGGCAAAAAGTTTGTCTTCCACCAGCACATTCGCACCGGTCAGCGCACGCATCAAGGTACTCTTGCCCGCATTTGTATAGCCCACAATGGACACTGTGGGTTGTTCGCGCCGCAACGAAACGGTTCGAACTCGCCGCGATTCCACTTCGTGGAGCTTGCTTTTCAACTCCGAGATGCGTTTGTCGATCAATCGACGGTCGGTTTCCAACTGCTTTTCGCCGGGACCGCGGCCAGCACCCAGACCTCCAAGGCCACCGCCACCCATGCGTTCCAGATGCGTCCACATCCGTTTGAGCCGCGTGCGAAAATACAGCAACTGAGCCAGTTCAACCTGCAACATGGCTTCGTGCGTTCGGGCATGTGTCGCGAAGATATCCAGAATCACTTCGCTGCGATCCACGATCGGCTTTTCAAGCGACTGTTCCAGCGCGCGGCCCTGCGACGGGGTGAGATTGTTGTCGAAGATGATCACCTGGGCGTCGGTCTGCAGCACGAGTTCCTTGAGTTCTTCCAGCTTTCCGCGACCGATGCAGACGGACGGATGCGGCGTCTCACGAAACTGCGTCATCTCTCCGACGACTTCGACTCCGGCCGTTCTGACGAGGCCCTTCAGTTCGTCGAGCGCTCCGGTCCTCGCAAAAACATCATCCGGATGAAACACTCCCACCAGAATGCCGCGCTGACTGCCGACGTTCAGCGAATTTCGTTTTGGATCACCCAAGTTCAAACATCCTTTATAAATCTACGCGGCAGGTACAGCCGACCGATTCGCATTGTATACAGCCGACGTTGCGGAGTGAATCGTTTGACCTGAAGTGGAAGCAGGGAAATGCACTTTCTCACTCAACGTTGTCGCTCATGTCAGTGGGCTTCAGAGCATACGAGGA
The DNA here is from genome assembly GCA_043737515.1 of Candidatus Kuenenia sp. Lineage (GTDB taxonomy): Bacteria > Planctomycetota > Planctomycetia > Planctomycetales > Planctomycetaceae > SXXK01. Next base: position 908 of record JAYTAK010000667.1, read on the forward strand.
GCGTCAAGGATGAGTTCGACGAATGGATCAGTCAAGGTGTCGAGAAGTCCGGGCCATGAAATCAGACGGCGCTGAGCGGATTCTTTTTCAGGCGGGCGGGGGGCGATTGTTTTGCAGGATGACACGGCCCGTGAACTGCTGATTCACGCTCGAAACGGCTGAAACTATGAAAAAATGGCACTGGCGGATGTGTGAAGTGGCGAATATACGCGTTCAAACTTGCACAGATTAGCCGATTGAAATCTGGTTCGCCTTCACTTGCCTTTCTGGCGACGGGCTGGCAGACTGGCGGAGGTTTCCAGGAAAACGGCACAAGGCAATATGTCCCATAAGTCGTATAGGACATATTTTTCATCCCTGAAAAAGGATTTCACCGATGACATCCGGTTTCATCCCACCGCATGGCGGTTACCAGGATCTGTTGTCCTATCGGAAGTCGCTGATTGTTTACGACGCGACCGTGCAATTCTGCAAGCGGTTCCTGGACAAGCGAGATCGCACGGTTGACCAGATGGTGCAGGCGGCTCGATCGGGCAAGCAGAACATCATCGAAGGCAGCATGGCTTCAGGAACTTCCAAAGAAATGGAAATCAAGCTGATGAATGTTGC
>JAYTAK010000668.1:0-3677 GCA_043737515.1 Candidatus Kuenenia sp.
CTGTTGCCAGCGATGGCGTGCTCAGCAATCTCCGGCGAACGGGAAAAGCAGACTCTCGGCCTGTTGCTCATTTCACGTATCCGACCGTTTGCGCTGGTCATCGAAAAGCTGCTGTCGCGGCTGCTGCCGATGACCACTTTACTGCTGATCACAGTCCCGATGCTGGGTGTGGCGTTTCTGCTGGGCGGCGTGGAACTAGGCGACGTGCTGCTGATTCTGTGTTTGTTGCTCACGGCCGCGATTCAGGTCGGGACGGCAGGAATCCTGTGTTCGAGCGTTTTTCATTCGGCAGTGGATGCTTTCTGGGCTACTTATGCCTTGCTGGCGGCGATGTATTTTGTTCCGGGAATGATTGTCGAAGCCCTGGGAATTCCGACCTTTCCGCTGATTACGACACTGCAAGTTGAGCAATGGTACATTCCCTGCATGCCGTATCTTCTGGCATTCACAGGACTGCTGTATGGCACGACGTCTCGCACGGATGCGGCCCTCAGTTGTCTGCCTTCGCTGGTGATTGCGGTTGTCATGCTCATGGCTGCCTCGCAGCTTGTGATCCGCACAGGTTCCGGCAACGCTTTGGAAACCGGACGTGTGGCATCGGGATTTGTTCGGTCGGCATGGAGTCTTGCGCGACGGTTCATCGGCTTACCGATCGTGCTGACGGAACGGCTGCGAGACTGGTTCTGGGCTCACGGACACTTCCTGTTTCTGCGTCGCCGATCGATTACCGCCACTCCGACAGATCTTCCGGTCGCCTGGCGTGAATCCAGTTCAACGTTGCTGGCCAGTTGGAAGTTGCACGTCCCACTGCTGCTCACGATTTTGTTTCTTCAATGGTGGTCGTTTCCGGAAGTGATCGGAACGACGCACCGTGCCGAAGAAGTCTGTCTGATCACCGACGCCAGTGTGCTGCTGACGGGACTGATGATGATGGCTGCCGCAGGTTGCCGCACGTTTGCCGCCGAACGATCCCGAGAGACGCTCGACATTCTGCTCACTACGCCGATTCGCAATCGCGATCTGCTGAATCAGAAGCTCTCGGCAGTGAACCATATCCGCTGGTACATTCTCGGGGGCGTGCTGGTCACTGGTCTGGTGCATCTGCTCGTCGTCGATATGACGTATCTCTACGATCGATATCCCGTCCAGTGGCGCACGTCGTTTGACTACATCGTGCATCACTCCCGCAATCGTGCCTGGGGATACCTGCCGCTCAATTTCGTCTTCAGTCTGCTGCATGCATTCGTCTATCTGACGATCATGAAATGGACTGCCGTGGGCTTCAGTCTGATATTTCGAACGCAGATGAAAGCCATGATGGCGACTCTGGTGGCTGCGATCGGGTTGTGTTCGCTGCCTTTCGTCGGAGCCATGATTCCGCTGGTTCTGCAGTCAATCGTGCCGAAGCAGTTTCCGGCATTCCTGTTTTCGTCGCCTTTGATTATCTGGGGATTGAATGAAACGGGCGAGTTGCAGGATTTGGTGCCAGCCGTTTGGAATAACCCTTTTGAACGACAGATAAACGGCATTTCACAATTCGAACTCGTCACAATCAATCTCGTGATTTACGGAGCAATGGCCCTTGTCCTGAAATACGGAGTTCTGTTGCTGCTGCCGCGAATTCTCGGGCGACGGGATGCTGATACTTCGTAGGCGATGTCGCTCCGCGACTCGCACTCCATTTCGACCGAGCGCGGTTGAGGATGGCACACTCGTTTAACCGCGTGGGCAACGCCCCGCGCGTAGCAGACTCTGCCGGTTCGCGATCTGTTGATCTGGCAGGCATTTTTTTGTGGGGTCAGCCTCGAAGCATGACAAGCTGGAAGCTTATCCCACGTCCGTTCATGACAAGCTGGAAGCTTATCCCACGTCGGTCAATCGTTTCACCAGAATCGTGGCATAGCTTCCCCGTGGCAGGTCAAACGACAATGTCAGCTTGCTGCGCCGGTCATGCAGCTCATCGTCGGCGACCGAACACGTCAGTCCTGCCGGGCGAATGAGGACACGCCGCATTCCCTTCGAAAAAAAGCTGTCGCGCGGGTACTTCACCCGGATCTCACGCAGTTCAATCTTTTCCTCCTGCAGGACGGCGTCCAGCAGATCGCCGGGCAATCCTTCAGGCCGTTCGATTCGAGCACACGGAAGCTGCAACTCGGCGGCATTTAATGTCGCAGCCGCTGCGGTGGTCAACGTCAGAGGAAACACACAGCGTCCGCTCAGCAGGTCAAACGAAGCCAACGATGCCGGATCGCTGTGAGCTTCAATGAACCGCGTCAGCCAGCGATTCCACAACGCCGACTGATACGCCGAAAGATACAGCCCCCGCAAATCGATATTGATCCGCGCCAGAGCGCCGCGAAAGTAGGGATCGCGTCCGACTTTCACCTTGTCCGACAGGTGAGTCACGATGCTCCGACGGTGCGAACGATCCAGACGCTGCTGACATTCGGGCCACTGCCCCCACATTTCACGCAGCAATTGTTTTTGTTGTTTCTCCGATGACGAATCGTTGACGTGGGGATCGGCCAGAGCCAGCCACAACGCGCGTTCCCAAGCGCTCAGGCACCATGCCCGCGCGATCCAGTCGCCGGAGACGCCGAGCGACCCGAACCGCTGATCATCAAAGTAGTTCGGCAATCCTGTCTGCTGGACCTGAGTGACTGCCGCCTGAGCTTTCTCGACTTCGGCGGGTGTCATGTCGCGCAGGACAAGCTGAAATCTGTTGCCGTAAAATTCAGCCGATGTGAACGGCGCGTTGGTCTGGCCGAGGTATTCGAGTGCGAATGAATCCTGTCGCAACGCTTTCCGGGGACCGCTGTGGATGGTCAGGTGCTGCGAAGTGACGGCGTGGCGATCCTTCAGACCACCGTAGCTGATTCGCTTGCGCTGTACTTTCCAGCGTTCCACGATGGCGGTGATGGCTTCCGGCGTTCCGATTGACGTTTTGGTCAGGCGATACAACGCAAACGGGCCGTTGTGAGGGACCAGGTCAGTCAGTTCTTCGACCTGAAAGTCTTCAGGCAGTCTTCGCAGTTTCACGCGCGGGGATTCCAGAAATTAATTTATAGAGAAACGGTGCTACTGGACTGTTGATTTAATCAGCCGTTGGACGCTAGCGGTCTGTTGATTTAATCGTTTAACGGCAAGCCGCAGGCGTCGTTGCCGCGATTCGCCTACGCCTGCGGCTCGCCGTTAAACGAAAATGCCGAATCTGAAGACTAAAGCAACACCCCGCTAGCCGCCGGTCACTGTTTCACGATTCAAACGCAACTGGCCACAGGCGGCGTCGATGTCTGCACCTTTGCGTTTTCGCACAGTCGCTGTGATGCCGCGATGTTCAAGAATCTCAAGAAACTGCTGAGTGTCAGGATCACGAGGAGCCGTCATCACCAGTTCCGACACGCCGTTCATCGGAATCAGATTGACGTGCGCATTGCGGCCGCGAAGCAGCGACGCAAGTTCTTCGGCATGTTCCGGCTGATCGTTAATGCCTGACATCAGAACGTACTCGTACGAAATCCGCCGGCCTGTCATTTCAAAATAGTCGTCCGCCGCCAGCAGAATTTCCTGAATCCCTATACTCTTGTTGACTGGCACAATTTCTGTACGCAATGCGTCATTCGGCGCGTGCAGTGAAACGGCGAGATTGTACTGCTGACCGGACTGAGCCAGCTCGC
>JAYTAK010000669.1:0-3676 GCA_043737515.1 Candidatus Kuenenia sp.
GTCTCAGAATCTCGTTGGCATTTTCGGCACCGGCGGCAAACCACAGGCGACTGCCTTCGTGCATCAAATACACATGACTGATCCTCATGCCGGACACAGCGGCGAATCGTTCAACTTCTTCCTGCGGCAGGATGAAACGAATCAAGGGACGACCATCGTCTTCTGACAACGTGATCATTTCTCCGATATTCGGCGGGGCACCGTCCGAGTGTGTCATGAAATGATGCAGACTGTACAGCAGTCGGGGATTTTCGCTCACCTGCAAACCACCGTAGAAAACTCCGCCCGATGTTTCGGACCAGCCGATCTTGGCGAGCAGTTCCAGGTTGCGATGATCAGCGATGCCGGTGATTGTCTCTGAGAGAACTCGTGAAGCATCGACCATCGCGGGATCACTGTTGAATTCACGATCGATTGTTTCCTGAAGCCATGTTCCCGTGGCCAGCAGTGCCGCCGGGGCTTCTTCGGGAAATCGGACGCACAGATGCACGGTCGCTGCCGCGTTATCGTTCAGGACCGGAGCAAACAGACTCAGACCAGCCGCAGCCGGAAGCTGCTTTGTGAGTTCACTGTTGTTGCGGGCTCGAATGCGCAGTTCACCACGCAATGAGTCATCTTCGGCAGATGCGAAACGTGCCCAGCCGGACGAATTGTCGATATCGAACAGCACGGCTTTCGTGAGTGCAAGACCAAGATCACCGGACGAACGTCGCATGTTGTACGTTGTGTCCGATTCGTCATCGTGCTGCTGAAGCTGCGTGCCGACGGCAGCGGTGAGCATGTTCCAGCCAAGCTGACGGATGCCGATCGGGATGCGGTCAAGGTAGGCATCAAATCCCAGATCATTTGAACTGCTGACGCTGCTGGTGACAGAGTCTGAAGAAGGCAACTCCATTTCCAGCAACTCTTCGAACGCGGCTTTGTACAGCACGTTGTCGAAAAGGCGGCAGTATTCTGTCATGGAATTGTTGGTTTCGATGAACTTCTTACCGTCCTTCTCAACGATCTTCTGTTCATATTTCCACGTACCATTCTGCTGATTGTTGGCGGCTATTTTTGATTCGTCGTATCCAACGGGCATTTCCATTGAGCTTACGGAACGAAATCCGGTCTTGAAACAGTCGTTTCCCAGCTCTTCTATGTAGCCATTGTCGCCGTAATTCGTCTTGCCACCATTCAACAGTCGGCGGGCATCTGCTTCATCAACGACCGGCTGAAAGTTGATGGTTTCGAAGGACGGAATCAGCCCCGTCACCATGTACAAAGCAACGCCATAAACAGGCTGTTCAACGCCGGGCTGCATGCCTTCAAGCTGCGTGCGAACCTCCTGCTGCTCAAACTGCTTACGCATCGATGCACCGATTTCCAGCCGTTCGGTCAGCCCCAACACGTAGTCCATCATTCGTTTGGGCGTCACGTCACGCGCGTACCAGATCGCGATGGGCGTCTGGGCAATTTTCCCCTTCAATTGGGCGTTGGCGACGCAGGGAGAAAAGATCGAAAGCACCAGCGCGGTCGCCAGCAGTCGAGTCAGGCCGGAGCGAATTGCGGCGTGCAACATAGGGAAGTCGTCCAATTGGCAGACAAAGGGCAGGGCGGAAACAGTCATGGAGAACGCAGAATCGATTCGTGAACGCAGCGGAATTGTCTTCGTAATTCTGTGCGGACATTGGGATTCTGTCAAAAAACAAGCGTACGACGACGCAGTGCTTTTCGAGAAACATGACAAGCTGGAAGCTTATCCCACTTTAAATCAACAGTCCGCTAGCCGCCGGTTGTGCATTCGGTCAGCACCGGCGGCTAGCGCCTTGCCGCTCACAAACCTCAAATCTGACGGCGTGCGGTAATATGTCGCTCAAACAATGGAATTCACGCCGTTTGCGATCTCGAAAAATGAGATTTCTCGCGAAGACCCCGTGTTTTCTGCTCCCGTGCGACAGATCTTGGCGGCAAATCAGGAGTATAGCCTGCCCAGACGCTCCGATTCGTTCCGACTATGGTCTGGTTCTCGTAAAATCCGCCAACCGCGCAGTATTGCGATTCTGAGCTTGCTAGACTGCCCAGCCGAATTCTCAATCCACCTTGGTCAGTCTGCCTTGCCCGGGAGTTTGTCCTGATAATCCAAAACCGTGAGCCGCAAGGCGCTAGCCGCGGGTAATTCGCCGCCAAAAACCGGCGGCTAGCGCCTTGCCGCTCACAAAAACAGCGGTATTCAGACAGACTTCCAGCAAGCTGATTGTTCAGGCACCGATGGGGATCGGTGAATAAGATTTGATCGTAATGATGTGGGTCTGCCGCCCGGATGAGGCGGCACAAGAACTGATTCTTCACTGGGTACATTCATGTCGAAAACTTCTCCTCGTGACGTCGTCATCACTGGCATTGGCATTGTTTCACCGGTCGGAATCGGACGCGATGCTTTCTGGTCAGGCATCGCCGAGAGTCGAACCGGGATCAAGCGTGTGGAACTGCTCTCGTTTGTCGCCACACCTGGCTGCATCGGCGGTGAAGTCAGCGACTTCAACGACGAAACCACAAAAAAGACGCATCTCAAGACTCTCCGCAAGAGTCTGAAGGTGATGTGTCGTGAAATCCAGATGGGTGTCGCGGCGGCGTTACAGGCGATGGAAGATGCCGGACTTGAGCCAGGTGCCGTTTCGCCTGACCGCATCGGCGTGGATTTTGGTGCGAATCTGATGTCCAGTCCACCGGAAGTTCTGCTCGGAGCGGCACTGAAATCAATGTCTGAAAAGAACGGACGGCCCGCGTTCGATTTCGATCGCTGGGGCGAAGAGGGAATGGCAGGCATGGAACCACTGTGGCTGCTGCGTTATCTTCCGAACATGCCGGGGTGTCACCTCGGTATCGCGCTGGATGCACGCGGACCGAACAATTCAATCACGCAGGATGAAGCGTCCGGGTGTCTGGCAATTGCCGAAGCCGCCAACATCATTCGACGCGACCGCGCGGACGTCATGGTCACTGGCGTCACGGGGACTCGACTGCACGCTGTGAAATCGTGTCACAACAGTCACTGGGATATTCTGGCAGATGGTCCCGCCGAAACTCGCGTACGTCCGTTCGATGCTCATCGGACCGGTGAGGCGCTTGCGGAAGCAGCCTGCACGCTGATTCTGGAGGCTCGCTCGCACGCTGAAGCCCGTGGCGCAAAGATTCTGGGGACCATTCTGGGTTGTGGTGCCAGTACCGTCGCGAGCCGTGAAGGCCATCCTGACGAAGCGACGGCCGTCTTCAACGCTGCAACCGCCGCGATGACACGGGCGGGTGTTTCTGCTCAGGATCTGGGACATATCAACGCATCGGCCGGCGGTCACCCGGCTCGCGATCGCTACGAAGCCGCCGCGATCCGCCGCCTCCTTGGCGATCGTGCGGATGAAGTCCCGGTCACGGCATTCAAGAGTTACATGGGAAGCTCCGGCAGCGGTGCCTCACTCTGCGAAATCGCAGCCTCATTGCTGGCAGCACAGCACGGAGTCGTGCCAAAGACGCTGAATTTCGCGACACCGGACGTCGAGCAGCCGCTTAACATTGTGCATGGCGAACATCTGACATCGTCCAATGGCCTATTCCTGAAAACGAGCGTCACTCGAGTCGGCCAGGCCAGTGCCGTAGTGATCCAGGCTTAGTTTGTAGTTTGTAGGCCGGACCAAGCGCA
>JAYTAK010000670.1:0-3675 GCA_043737515.1 Candidatus Kuenenia sp.
ACCGAGTGTCCTGATGCCAGCCGGTATCGCTGCTGAAGCGAGGCTGCTTCGTCATGATGCAGTTGTGGTGAATCAAAGGCATCACGATGTGCGGACCCAGCAGTTGCTGCAGTCGATTCACCAGGTAAGGTTCTTTGACCAACCTGGCAAACACCGGATCACGACTGATGGCTTGTCGCAGGCGTCGCGCCGTCCGCCCGCCTTCGGCATCCAGTGATTCCGGCGCGCCGGGGTAACTTAGTTCGGCTTCGTACTCGATATCCCCCTGATGCGCGGCCAGATCTCGCTGCGTGACGCGTTTCATCGCATTGATGCAGTCAGGCGGAATCAGGCCGCGCACCACAAAGTAGCCGTCTCGCTGGAATGTTTCGACTTCGTCGTGAGTAAACTCTGTCCTGGTGAATTCGATATTTGACATAGTTTGGAGCAGGAAACAGCCTGATCTGCGACGGCGGATGAAACGGGTGTTGATCGCGGTTCACGACACGGGTGATTCTCACACGCCGCAGAATTCCCGCAAGCGGAGGGCGCTTGAATTCTCAGGGTTCACGCCGAAGCGATCGACTTTTTCGAGGCAGCCTTTCAAACTATCGCATTTCAGACAGAATTGTTGTAAAACGCAGTTCAATCGATCACTGCTGCAACTGCGTTTTGATCGGGCAACTACGTGTCAGCCGAGTTTTGAGGCGAATCATGTTTGACAAATTGTTTAACCGCAAAGGTGTGTCTCATCAGAAGACAGACATTACGAAGCGGTTCAACCTGATCGGCCGTGTAGGCCAGGGCAGCATGTCCAAGGTCTGGCGCGCGATCGATCTGCAATCCGGTCGGGCTGTCGCCGTGAAAGTTCTGGACAGGGAAAAGACGGCGAAATATGAATCCCGGTTTCAGGGCCTGAACAAGCCCAGTGAAGGTGAAGTCGCACTGTCACTCAGCCATCCGAATATCGTCAAGACACACGAATTCGGCTGGACCCTTGAAGACGAAATGTTTCTGGTGATGGAATTCGTCGAAGGTGTCGGGCTCGCGCTGCTCGTGGACCTGCAGAATGAAGAAATGAAGCGCTATCGACTGCGGTACATGATTCAGATCGGTGAAGCACTGCATTACTTCCATCAGCAGAACTGGACTCATCGCGACATCTGCCCGCGGAATGTGATGATTGCCGACGACAAGTCGGCCAAGATGATCGACTTCGGGCTGGTGGTTCCCAACACGCCGATGTTCTGTCGGCCCGGGAATCGCACGGGAACCGCCAGCTATATGGCTCCTGAATTGATCAAACGTCAGACGACTGACCAGCGACTGGACATTTTTTCGTACGCTGTCACCTGCTTCGAAATGTACACCAAACGATTTCCGTGGGACGCGGCTCTGACGATTGACGCCGTGATGCAGCACATCAACAAGCCACCGTTACAACTGACAGACTTGATCCCGAATATCGACAAGCAGATCGCGGCGGCCATCATGAAGGGACTGGAAGCCGACCCGGATCGCCGCTGGCAGAACGTCAGTGACATGGTTGCCGAGATTCGCGAGGCAGAGGCCCGCATGGTGCAGGCCGCACGCAAAGCCGCTGCCGCCAAAGACCCTGCCAAAGCGGCCCTGGCAAAGTCCGCCGCAGATGCCGCATCGGCCGCAGCAAAGAACGCATCAATGCCGCAACCCGCTGCTGCGAGTGCCTCCGAAAAAACGGCAACTGAGAATCGTGACGCTGCCAAAAAGAAGGCCGGGAAAAAGAAACCACGAGCCGACGACGACGACATTGACCTGAGCGAAATGTTTGGAGACTGAGACAACAACGTGATATTGAATCCGCTCTGCAAACTTCTGATTTCCGCAGCAGTCATCCTGCTTGCTGCCGTTTCAAACAATCTGCTCATGGCCGCAGAACGACCGAACGTCATTCTTGTCATCACCGATGACCAGGGATACCCGCCGCTCGCCAGGCTTGATCATCCGTGGATCAGGACGCCGCATCTGGATGCTCTGCAAGACACCAGCACGCGGTTCAGCAGGTTCTTTGTGTGTCCGACCTGCAGCCCGACACGTTCCGCTCTGATGACTGGACGACACTCCATGCGAAACGGTGTGACGCATACGATCCTGGAGCGAGAACGACTGACACTGGACGCCGTGACGTTGCCTCAGGTGTTGAGCAAGGCCGGGTACAAGTCCGGGATATTTGGCAAATGGCATCTGGGTGATGAAGAACCGTACCAGCCGCACCGCCGTGGATTTGACCATGCGTTCATTCATGGGGCCGGCGGGATCGGGCAAGCGTATGACTGTAGTTGTGCCGACGTCCCGCACAATTCGTACTTCGATCCGGTCGTGCGCATGAACGGCAGTTTTGTGATGACTCACGGCTTCTGCACGGACGTGTTTTTCAGTGCGGCGATTGACTGGATCGATGAAGCTGCCAAAGCAGATTCTCCCTTCTTCGCCTACATCGCAACCAACGCTCCGCATGGTCCGTTTCTGGCTCCCGAAGAGGACAAAAAGCGTTTTCTGGAGCTGGGATTCGGCGATGAACAAGCCGCTTTTTATGGCATGATTGAAAACATTGATGCAAACGTCGGTCGCCTGATGCAGCATCTGAAGGAGCGAGATCTATTCAGAAACACGGTCGTCATTTTCATGTCGGACAACGGCATGACGGGCGGTGGATCTGGTAAGCTCGGTACACCGCTGGGACACGACAGTGATGGCAAGGAGATCATGCCATACAACTCCGAAATGCGAGGACTCAAGGGATCTCCGGACGAAGGCGGCGTGCGCGTTCCGTTCTTCGTTCGCTGGGACGGACACTGGAAGTCCGGTCGCGATATCGATCGCATAGCCGGAGACATTGATGTGTTCCCCACGATTGCGGCGATCACCGGTGCGGAACTGCCGCCCGGTCAGGTGGAAGGCCGCAGTCTGCTTCCACTGCTGGAGGACGCACAGACAGCGTGGGCAGATCGCTTTCTCTACACACATTTGGGTCGCTGGGCCACCGGCAAGGAACCGAATGATTTCCAGTGGAAAACGTTTAGCGTTCGCAACCAGCGGTTTCGATTTGTCAACAACACTGAACTCTTCGACATGGAGGCCGACCCCGGCCAGACGAAGAACGTGATTGAACAGCATCCGGACATCGTCAAAGAAATCCGCACGGACTACGACGCATGGTGGAAAGCCACACGCCCGATGATGGTGAACGAAACCGCCGCGATGTCGCCGACCCGGCCATTCCATGAATTGTATAAGGCTCAACTTGCCAACAGTGGCATCCCGGAATGGAAGCCTCGTCAGTAGGATGGACATTCCTGTCCGTCGCGTTCGCCATGCATTGGTGGTGGCTGTTCTCGCGAATCCCACCAAACGGCGAAATACGAATTCAAGTCGCGTCATAAGTAGACACGCTCACCGATCAGCACTGCCATCGGCTGCGTTGTCGGATGACCGATCAAGCTCCGCAAATCGCCTGCATCGTGGTCGGCATTGAGCAACACGCATTGCAAATCTCCACCAGCGCTGATCCGATGGCATGCAATCGGCAGCCCCAGTGAGTCCGCGGCATCGGTGGTGGCCATCGCCAGCAGTCGGGGGATGGAAATGTCCGGAAAATGTTGCGCGACAAATTGAAATTCTTTCCAGAGACTCAAATCCGGATTCGACGCCCGGCTG
>JAYTAK010000671.1:0-3675 GCA_043737515.1 Candidatus Kuenenia sp.
GGCACTGGATTGATCCGACAACAGGTGCCGCAGGCTGAACAGCATCAGGACCAACAACCCTGTCGCTGGAATTGCGGCGACGAGTGAAAGGAACAACAATTGTTTTTTTGACATGTCGCGCGTCTCAGATTCGGACAGTGGCGGCCTAAAGATACCGAACGGCGTTTTGACTTCCACGCCTGCGAAGTCAGGGGCAATCGCCGGAATTCCATGCAATGCTTGCACTTCCTGAATTTATCGGCATCGTACGGGCAGCGATTCACGTCTCGCAACGTTACTCCGCAGACTTTAACAGATTTGCCGACGAGTCGAGGGAATGAACCTTACGATACGGCTGACACGTCCGCCGGACAGTCCGATTTCATGTCACAAGTGGCGAGCGATCATGTTTTGCATTGAGTATGATTTGCACCGATCGTATCGATATTTCCAGTAACCCGGACCATCCCATGACGACATTTCTTGAACATGCCGCCGCTGAGCTTCAATCTATCCGTGATCAGGGATTATTCAAAGCGGAGCGCACGATCGACTCGCCGCAGCAGACCGACATTCGACTTCAGGACCAGCGGCAGGTTCTGAATCTGTGTGCGAACAACTATCTGGGCCTTGCCGATCACCCGGAGATCATCAAAGCCGCACACGCAGCACTCGACCGCTGGGGCTACGGGATGGCATCCGTGCGTTTCATCTGCGGCACACAGACGATTCACAAGACACTGGAACAAAAGCTCAGCAGCTTTCTGGGAACCGAGGACACGATTCTTTATGGATCGTGCTTTGATGCAAATGGAGGATTGTTCGAAACTTTGCTGAGCGACCAGGACGCCATCATTTCTGATCAACTGAATCACGCCAGCATCATCGACGGCGTGCGTCTCTGCAAGGCGCAGCGATTCCGGTATCGCAACAACGACATGGCACATCTGGAAGAACAGCTTCAGGCAACGGCTGGCTGTCGGTTTCGGATGATTGCGACTGACGGTGTGTTCTCGATGGACGGCTATCTGGCGAATCTTCCGGACATCTGCACGCTGGCCGACCGATACAACGCGATCGTGATGGTGGACGATTCTCATGCGGTTGGATTCATGGGACCGAACGGCCGCGGAACGCCGGAGCATTTTGGAGTCAGTGAGCGGATCGACATCATCACCGGCACGCTCGGAAAGGCACTGGGAGGTGCGAGCGGCGGATACACCAGCGGTCGCAAGCCGCTGATTGATCTGCTGCGACAGAGGTCGCGACCGTATCTGTTTTCCAACACGCTGGCTCCACCCATCGCGGCCGCTTCGGTTCGCACGCTGGAGTTGCTCAGCGAATCGGACAAGCTCAGAACACAGCTTCGCGAGAACACCAGGTATTTCCGCGCGGCCATGACGGAGAACGGATTCCGCATCCTGCCCGGCGAACATCCGATCGCGCCCGTGATGATCGGCGATGCCGCGCTGGCCACTCGCATGGCCGATGCGCTGCTGCAGGAACGGATCTACGTCGTCGGCTTTTCATTTCCTGTCGTCCCGAAAGGTGAAGCCCGCATTCGGACGCAAATGTCAGCCGCACACACGAGACCACAGTTGGAACGCGCGGTGGAAGCGTTTGCGAAAGTCGGACGAAGCCTGGGGTTGTAAGGCGCTGAGCAAGAATAACTTTTGCAATTGGGCTGAGTTAGAAGCACCAAGCACGAAATCCGAAACTCGAAATCACAATCAAAAAACGGCGGCAAATCAGGATGTTTTGGATTTCGTGCTTCGAATTCCCGTCGGATATCGGATTTCGGATTTCGACATTCGGATTTTTGATTGCTTGGCAGTAAACATCGACTTTTACGCAAAGCTGAGTAAAAAATCATGAGCAATTCTGTAGGCGTCACTGGAGGAGCGCGGGGCGATGCCCACGCGGTTAAACGAGTAAAAAATCATGAGTAATTCTATTGGCGTCTCTCCTGAAGAACCGCTGCATCCTGCGAGTGTTGGTGTCGCTCGGCGTTTGCGCTGGAAAGCCGGAGTGATGCTGTTCGTCATGGGCTTCACTGGAACTGTGATTGCAAATCGACTGGCCGATAACGACACGGACGGAATGATTCGGATCTTTCAGGGCATCGGCACCACGGTCGTGGCTCTTACAGTGTGGTGGCTGTTCTTTTCCGGAGTTCGAGTTTCGGTGCGGCTGGTGGGGTTGCTTGTTCTGGTCATCGGCATCGTCGGTGCGATGAAGCTGATTATTCGCAAAGTAGAATTCGACGGCGATATGCGACCGCATTTCTGGTTCATCTGGGATCCTCCGTCACCCAGCGAGAAGGCTGAACAGTGGCTGCACGAAAACGCCCCTGCCACCGGCGATGCAGTTTCGCAGACGGGCGTTGAAACTTCGAAAATCAATGCCGCAGTTGCTTCGTCGAAGCTGACAATCACGCCGGACGACTGGCCTCAGTACAGCGGAGCAAATGGCAGTCGCGAAGTCACCGAACCACCGTCTACTTTCGACTGGACGAGTCATCCTCCGAAAGAATTGTGGCGTCATCCGGTCGGCGATGCATGGTCGTCGTTTTCCATCGTCGGCCACCGGCTGTTCACGCAGGAACAGCGTGGGCCGCTGGAATGTGTGGTCAGCTACGACGCAGATTCTGGTGTTGAGCTGTGGCGACACGAAGACACGGCGCGCTATGAAACAGCTCAGGGCGGCATCGGGCCACGCGCGACGCCGACGGTGACGGAAGACGCCGTTTTCGCTGTCGGTGCCACCGGCATTCTGAATGCCCTCAATCCCGTGACCGGTGAGAAAATCTGGCAACGGAATATCTGCACCGATGCGGGATCGAAAATGATCGAATGGGGCATGAGCGGCTCACCGCTGATCTATGAAAACACGGTCATTGTGGACGCGGGAGGACACGAGAATAAGGCTGTGATCGCATACGATCGAGCGACCGGAAATATTGTCTGGGCTTCAGGAAATCACAAAGCCGGCTATGCGACGCCGCAACTGAGAACGCTTGGAGGAACGCTGCAGCTGCTGGTGTTTCATGGCGACGGACTGCAGGGGCTTGATCCACCAAACGGAACGCTCTTGTGGGAGTATCCGTGGACGAATCAATACAAAGTCAATGTGGCACAGCCACTGCTGTTTGAAAATCAGATTTTCCTGAGCAGCGGCTATGACTCAGGCTGCGTGCTGATCGATCCGCTTCAATTGAAAGACGGCTGCCCCGCCGAAGTCTGGCCACGCAACCGGAATATGAAACTCAAATTCAACGAAGCCGTGCAACGCGGCGACCATGTGTATGGTCTGGATGACGGGATTCTTGCTTGCATCGATGTCAACACGGGGAAGAGAACTTGGAAGGGTGGCCGCTATCGCTACGGTCAGATTTTGTTGTGGGGTGACAAGCTGATCGTGCAAGCCGAAGCGGGCTACGTCGCCGTCGTAGAAGCTGCGCCAACAGAATTCCGCGACGTTACCAGGCTGGAAGCGCTCCACGACCGCACCTGGAACATGCCGATGATCAATCGCAATCGGCTGTACACGCGGAATGCCAGCGAGGCTGTGTGCTATGAACTGCCGGCAAGTAACAAGTGACGCCATCCACTTGGCGCGGGTGCGATCTGTCCAGTCCGGAGTTTTACGCGGCGTTTTTGTTGAGAGCATGATGAGAATGTTGTGGAGTTGACGGAA
>JAYTAK010000672.1:0-1511 GCA_043737515.1 Candidatus Kuenenia sp.
AGCGCAGCGCCGTTCCGGCAGGTGTCTGGCAATTGCCGGAACGGCGCTGCGCTTGGTCCGGCCTACAGACTCATTCCGAATTCCTGGTCCTGACGACGCTATAGCCCGCACGATTTTCCACCACACGTCGCAGTGACTCGTTACACCAGTTCCCGCATTGGTTCGCGGACGTCCACAAGGAACTGCGGGCGTCCGGTGGGATCGGCCAGCGTCGTGCTCATCACATCAATGCCAAGATTGTGATAGGCGGTCCCGATGATTTCCTGCATGTTCACAGGTCTGGCCACGGCGTATTCGCCAAGTCGATTCGTGGCACCAATCGCCTGACCGGTCTTCATGCCGCCACCAGCCATCAGAGCGCAACTGACCTGAGGCCAGTGGTCGCGACCGCCGCCGTCGTTGACACGCGGTGTGCGTCCAAATTCGCCCCACACCAGAATTGTCACGTCGTTGAGCATGCCGCGTTCTTCGAGGTCCAGAACGAGAGCACTCACCGCCTGATCCAGTTTACCGCCGTGATCGCGGACAAGATCAAAGTTCTTCCCGTGACTGTCCCAGCGACCATACGACAGCGTGACCGACCGCACGCCCGCCTCGACCAGCCGCCGCGCGAGCAGAATGTGTTCGTTGCAGGTCGGAGCACCGTCGTACTGATACTGGTAAGGTTTGCCGTCGCCGTAACGTGCGCGAACTTCGGCAGGTTCTTTGCTGATATCGAGTGCTTCCGCAAGGCGGCTGGATGTCAGCACACCGAACGCAGCGTCGGTGAATGAATCCATGCCCTTCATCGTCCCGGTCGCATCGGCTGAGCGTTTGAGCTGATCCAGTCCTTTCAGCAATGATCGTCGATCTGCCAGGCGATCCAGCGAAACGCCATTCAGCGTCAGGTCGTCCATGCCGTTGCCATTCGGACGAAACGGCTGAAAGGCAGATCCCAGAAATCCCGCAGAACCAGGTTCAGACCACGGCCCATGCTGCGTCTTTTCAGCCAGTGCCACGGCGGGCGGAATTCCAGCGTCGCGAGGCCCGTACATTTTGGACAAGACAGAACCAATCGACGGTCGACCGCCAATCGATTCGATACTCTTGCGTTCCCAGCCAGTCATACACTGAAACGCATCGTGTGCGCCGGAGCAGCCGACGACAGATCTGACAACGACCAGTCGATCCATGATTGCCGCGAGCTTCGGAAAGCATTCTCCAATCTGAATGCCGGGCACGGCTGTTTCGATCGGACTGAATTCACCACGAATTTCGCGCGGAGCCTCTGTCTTGATTTCCCACATGTCCTGGTGAGGCGGACCACCGCCCAGAAAGATATTGATGACTGATTTCTGTGACCCGGAATTGGCGTTGCCCAGTGTTGCTTCCGCACGCAACATGCTGGCCAGATTGACGCCTCCCACCGCGCCCATGGAGAGGCCGCCGATTTTCATAAAGCTGCGACGAGAAATCCCGTCACAGTATTTTGTGGGTTGGCCAAGTAATGTCAGCATGTGAAATCTCCGGCC
>JAYTAK010000673.1:0-3665 GCA_043737515.1 Candidatus Kuenenia sp.
CGGGCGTCGAAGCGTTCGCCAGATTATTACCCTGCACCGACAGCGTCAGTTGCTGCGCGCGAAGTGCGGATAAACCAATGTCAAATGCTTTCATCGCCGGGCCCTGTCAGGATCGAGTTTCGAAACGAAACAATGCCGGATTCAGGTGCCTCTGACCGCTCGCGTCGTAGCGATCCGATGAAGGGGCCGTCCCTGGCAATGATTCAAAAATGGAGAGATAGATTCGTTGTGATTCGTTGATGACCCATGACACCGACTGCACGAGTGCGCTCACCTGACGCACCAGCGACTGCAGTCGCCGCCGCGCCGGGATGATCAACTGCACGGCTGCGGCCGAGGAATAGGGCAGCAAGGCAGAAAAACTTACGTCCGCTACCGGAATGGACAGGTATCCCGCCAGAGCTGCCATGACCCGCGTTCGGTTCTGCGACAGCAATGCCGCATGCTGCAGCGACTGTTCAATCCGCAGCCGCATTTCACGCCGCTCCGCTTCATCAGTTGACTGCGACATGGCGGGAACTGCCTGCAGCAGAAGGAGCGTATTGCGGAGCGAGATTTCTTCCGCATCCACATGACGCAGCAGATCGTGCAGGTGTGCTGGTTCAAGGTATGGCGACGGCACTGGCGCGGAGCTGTTCATGGCGATATCCTTCCATTGCTTTGTCACGAGTCATCAACGATCCGCTTTGCCCGAGACGCTCTTCCACCTGACTGATAGCGGCTGAGGAACGAAACAGGGAATCCAGTCCAAGTCCTTTACCTTCCGCCAGCTCGTTCCCCAGAAACATGTCGAACATGCCGCCGTACGTATCGCTGGCGTCACCGGCGAACAGCCCGTCTCCGGAACTCGTCTGCCGCAACTCTTTAATCATCATCGACAGAAACAGGCCCTCGAAATCCTTGATAGCCTTCTCCACCTTTGCGGATTTCAGAGAATCAGCGGGTGATAATTCTCTTTGAGTAACGCTTGAGGGGGTTGTGTCGGCGACGGCATTCGGCGCGGTCGGGTTATTGCTGATGAACATTGGATTAGTTCCGAGAGACATGCACACTGAAAACGATGCAGGCTGTACCTCACGCGGTCGAAAGCCGTATTAACCCGAAGTGTCAGTTTTGAAGTTGCGCTGTTTTTGAATTGCGCCCCAACGGGGCAGCCCTATGTCAGCCCAGGGCAAGCGACCAACGGAAGCGCCGCCCTGGGTTCCGGTCGTCACGGAATCTTGAACCCTGAAGGGGCGACCCTATCTTGCTCACCGGAATAGTGCCGCCCCTTCAGGGCTTGAGATTCACGGTCATTCGCCAACCTAGGGCGTTGCCCTGGGCTGGCATAGCATCGCCCCTTTGGGGCTGAAATCCGAGAATGCGCAACTTCAAAAAACGTCAGCGAGGGATGCAAATCCCGATTCCTCACTGAAGCTTCGGGTTAATGTTAATATCGTGTGCTCGCAAAAGTATCATTTTCGGCCGCGCTGAGCGGGACGCCTGTACTCCGGCAGTTTATTTCAACTCCAGCTCCGCATGCAGTGCACCGGATTCTTTTAACATCTGAAAGATAGAACTCAGATCGCGCGGGCTGACACCGAGGGCATTCAGCGAGGCCGCCAGATCACCGACCGTTACGTTCTGTTCAATCACGTTGATGACGCCTCCCTGTTCCGTCACATCCACTGATGTCCGAGGAACAATTTTCGTTTCGCCCTGACTGAATGGCGCGGGCTGGGAAACCTCCGCTGTCTCTACCGTACTGACAATCAGGTTGCCATGCGTGATCGCGACCTGAGACAGTTTGACGTCGCTGCCGATCACAATCGTTCCGGTGCGCTCGTTGATGACGACGCGGGCGATGGAACCTGGCGTCACGGCGAGTTCCTGACATTCCGCCACAAACCGAAAATAGTCGCCGATCGCGGACGCGGGCAAGCGCACGGCTACGGTGGCTGGGTCACGCACAATCGCAGATCCAGGACTGTAGAGATTGATGGCATTGGCGATATTCATCGCGGTCAGATAGTGCGGTGATCGCAGCAATAATTCAAAGATCCCGTTCCTGAAGACCGTACACGGCACTTCCGCTTCCACCGTTCCACCCATCGGCACGCGTCCGGTAGTTGGGTGGTTCTTGGTCACTGTCGCGGCATTCCCGGCGAAATCTCCGCCGTTCAATGAAATCGGGCCGGAGGCGATGACGTAGACTTCTCCGTCTGGACCGTAGAGTTCCGTAGCGACCAGAATGCCGCCCGTCAGGCTCTTGGCATTGTCAAACGCCGAGACTGTGACGTCAATTCGCTGACCATTTTTTGCATGAGGCGACAGCGTGGCGGTCACAATCACGACAGACATGTTGTCGGTTTTCTCCTGCGACCGCTGAATGTTTTCACGCAGCAGCGGGTCGGCTCGGTTTCCCATTTTCTGCAGCAGATTCAGCGCAAACTGTTTGGTGGTCTGACTGTTGCCGCCAGTGCCCGCCAGACCGATCACCAGTCCGATTCCGGTGATCTGATTCGGATGCTCACCCGCAACCTGCGTGATGTCCCGAATGCGGACCAGCGGTTCGCCCGCCGTTCCAGACGGCATCGCAAAGTTGAGTGTAAGGCAGAGTGCAGCAAGAGTGCGAAGCATGGCAGATGATCCGAAAAGATGAGCCATATTGATCAGGGAATGTTTTGATGTAGGATGGACATTCATGTCCGTCGCATGGCCAAATCCTATGAGGTAGCAGAGGTTATTGTGACTCAATCGTTTTACGTCTGTGGGAGGCGTTTTGGCAGGATCTCGGACAAGAATGTCCAAGGTACATGAATCGCATCGATGGCTGTCTGCTGGATTTCAAAACGGCCACACTTTGTTTGCGGCTTTGCTGAGCCAGCCCTGCCGCACAAATCGCCGCGATGGTCCGTCGCCTTCATAGACGGTTCGCAGATCGGCAATGTAGCGCGAATTGACTTTGTTGTCGGGGCCAAGATCAATCGCCCGCACCATCCCGGAGATCACGAGATTCCTTTGTTCCCCGGCGATCGTCAGTGTCCGTCGTCCGGCCAGCAGCAGGTTTCCATTGGGCAACACATCCACGACCGACACGGTGATCTGGTCCGTGAAGCCTCGGGAGTCTTTGTAGCTCGCTTTGCCGCTGAAGTTGCGGCCAGCGGTATTGCTCAGATCCAGCGCGGCGTTGGATGCCTGCGTTGCAAGTCCGCCACCCGACGACGCTTCAAAATCAGACTTCACACTGTTGCCGCTGGATTTGCTCATGGACTTGTCTTCACTGTTCTCCACTTCCGAAGACTCCGTGACGACAATCGTGACCAGATCTCCGACGTTGCGCGCGCGTGAATCCTGGCACAGATACGCCCGCTGCGGATTTCGCTTCTGCCACAGGGAATCGGCTTGAAGTGTTCCGGCGGCGGAACAAAATGTGGCCAGTGCAAGAGCAATTGTGTTGCGTCGGTTGTGTCGTTTCATGTTTTGTTCTCCTTGCCGAACCAAAGAATCGGCACATGTGACAAGAGTCGCCATCATTCTCTGAGTGATGAGGCTGAGCCTGAAAACGTAAGCAATTTCGAACCGCGTCACTTAGAGTCTGTCCGGGAATATCAGGCTGAGATTTGCTGAGTATTTTCAAGTTCAGTGGTTGCCGTTCGGTATCTGAAGTCGGGGTCTTCAGAGGG
>JAYTAK010000674.1:0-8344 GCA_043737515.1 Candidatus Kuenenia sp.
ATCCGCAGTCCGGCCTTGCCATCCGCAGGAAACCCTTCAAGGCCGTTGTCCTGCGGATGGCAGAGCCGAACTGCGGATGAAGAACCAGCATGTTCGGCGGCGGGTTGGTAGCTTCTCAGGGAAACCAAACTCTCAACGCTTGCTGAGCAGAATGAACATATTTCTTGCTCCCATTTTTCTGTCACCAGTTTTTCTGTGTATCTGAAGTCCCGGCCGTTACCAATGGGTTGCGGGTGAAGCTCGCGCTGGGACTTTTGTGCCTTTTTGTGGCTAGAAAACAACACCTCCTGTCGGGCTGTCAGATTCCAGAATCGTGACGTCACATGTACGCACAAGGGACGTCTAATCATGGAACGCAAGTGGCATTCTCGATATTAATTGCAGTGCAGATTCCCAACAACTAAGCGGGCCGCTGAAAAATCTCAGTCTCGAACTGGAAGGAGGATGTCGTCCCGGGCGTGCGTCTGCGGCATTTGTGCTTCGAATTCAGCGTCGGCAAGAGTCTTGAGTTCCCTCGGGCCCACCCCGGCGGAAGCATAGTTCCTTGCAGAAAACGGCGATTTTCAACCGGAAAATTCGGGTAACGACAAGGAGTTGGGCCGGACATTGCGCTGCTGCAAAGAATTGTCCGATGCAGTTGGCGGCTTTGAATTCCTTGCCATGCTGCGTCATACTTCGGACTGACGAATTCCCAAACACATCTCCGCATGGCAAGTCCGCGTTTCCTGACGCGGGCCTCGGCTGTCGTTGAGAGGTCGCCCCTCCATTCTGACCCGGTAACGTTGTGTTTTTTCATTTCAAACTGACTGAGAAGCAAAGAGTTCATCATGGCCCACAAGCTTTCGCGTCGTCGTTTTGTTGAGTCTGCGGCGGCAATCGGCATCGGCCTGCCCACGATTCTGCCATCGGGAATTCTGGCGGGGCAGTCACCCAACGAGAGACTGTCGTTTGCATGCATCGGGATGGGTGGTCAGATGCGGGGTTACCTCATCCCGGAACTTGCGAAACTCGATCAGCAGATCGTCGCGATCTGCGATGTCGATCAACGTCAACGGCACAGTGCGGTGCAAATCAAAGGACTGACTGAAGCTACAGCGTATCATGATTACCGCGAGTTGCTCGACAAAGAAACGGGCGTCGATGCGGTGATCATTGGGACTCCGGATCATTGGCATGTGCCCATCTGCACGGCAGCATTGCAGGCAGGCAAGCATGTGTATTGCGAAAAACCGCTGGCCCATTCCGTCGCCGAGTGTCGTGCTCTGGAGAAACTGGCGACGAGCCATCCGAAGTTGGCGACACAGACCGGAAACCAGGGCTGCTCGACAGAGGGCTTTCGGCGGAGCTTCGAAGTGATTCAATCCGGACTGCTCGGTCAAATCACGGAGGTCCACGTCTGGCATCCTGCTCATGGCTGGCCCAGCGGCATCGATCGTCCGGCCACCAGCGATCCGATTCCGGAAGGATTGGACTGGAACTTCTGGCTGGGTTCGGCTCCTTCCCGTCCGTACAACCACGAGATCTATCATCCGGGCAAATGGCGAGGATGGTACGATTTCGGCGGAGGCTCATTGGCTGACTTCTGCTGTCACGGGTTTCAGTTGGCCTGCCGGGCGCTGGAACTGGACGCTCCTACGCGAATTGAGGCGACGGGTGACGACATGGGACACGAGTCTTTTCCGACTCGATGCACAGTCACGTTCGACTTTGCTGCCAAAGGAAACCGAGGTCCCGTGAAGCTGTATTTCTATTCCGGCGACAAACATTTTCCGCCGAACGAAATCACCAGGGGCCCGGTGGACTCGACGGGCTGTCTGATTGTCGGCAGCGAAGGAACTCTCTCCGCCGGGCTGTGGAACACCGATTGTAATGTCCGCCTGAAAGGTGCCACGGAATTCCGCGGGGCGGATCAGCCCGAAGTGGCGAAGATCGAGAAGACTCAGCCGCGGATCGATACCGAAGTTCTGAAATGGGATCCACGTTTGGCGGCCAAAGGGCAGCGGCCTCGCTGGAGTGCCGTTAATAACTCGCACATGTTCGAATGGGTGCTGGCCTGCGCCGGGGACGCAAAATCGTATTCGCCGTTCGAGGTCGGAGCCCGCATCACCGAAGTCGGAATGCTGGGCGTATTGGCTTTACGCATGCAACAGCCGATTCTGTGGGACGCGGAGAATCGACTGGCACTCGGCCTGCCCGATGCGATTATCGATCCAAGACCATCGACGGACTCGTACCTACCGCATTAGGACGTATGCTGCGTGTGGAATCAAGGGCGTTTGTTGGCACCTTCGGCAATCTTAAACTTGACGCACGGTTGCATTCGAAAGTGCGGGCGATTCACTCTATCGTTCGTGTTCTGGCTCCTTCCACAGAACCTGATTGGTATTGGTTTCCCATGTCGTTCCGTATCGTTCGTGCAGTTGCCGCATTACTGATCGTCGGAGGATCTTTGACTCAGGCTGCCGATGAAGCCGTTTCACCTTCCTCTTCGGCGCTTGACGTGCAGTCGTCGTTCGGCGGCGGCGACGCGGTGACTGTTCCTGTCGATCGATCTCGGTCACTGATCGTCTTGACCGGCTATTGTGCGGCAATTATGGCGGCGTCGGTTGGCGGAGGCTGGTTGCCTTCGATCTTCCGACTGACGCATACCCGGATGCAGACGACGATCAGTTTCGTCGGCGGCCTGATGCTGGGGATCGCCGTCTTTCATCTGCTGCCGCATTCGGTTCACGGAAACAATTCGATCGACGACTCCGCATGGTGGATGATGGCAGGCATCCTCACGATGTTCCTGCTGATCCGCTGTTTCCATTTTCATCACCACGGCCCGCTGGAGATTTCAACGGCACGGGAAGATCCGTGTGCCGGCCATGATGCTCACGACCATGACCACGATCACGATCACGATCGTGAGCAGCGTCATCTGCACGACCACAGTGCGAGTGTGCCGCCGGTGATCGGCCAGCCGTATTGTCATCACGCGCATCAGTTGAGCTGGGTTGGAATTGCGATCGGCCTGTCGCTGCACACGCTCATCGACGGAATCGCTTTGGCCGCGAGCGTTGAGGCCGACGCCAAGTATCCGTCGCGCATCGTGTTTTATGGTCTCGGCACGTTTCTGGCGATCATGCTTCACAAACCTCTCGATGCCGTCTCGATTACGTCGCTGATGGCAGGCAGCGGCTGGAAGAGTCAATCGCGATTCCTGGTAAACCTGATCTTCTCCACAATGTGTCCGCTCGGAGCGACATTGTTCGTACTAGGAATCAGGCAGTTCAGTGGGATGCAGGACACCGTGGTGTGTGCCGTGATCGCATTTTCTGCCGGCGTGTTCCTGTGCATTGCGCTGAGCGATCTGTTGCCGGAAATGGAGTTCCACGCCCACAATCGATTCCGTCTGACCGTGGCTCTGACCGCCGGCGTATTGCTGGCTTACGGCATCACATTCCTGGAGCCAGGGCATCTGCATTGATCGGCCCCTAGCGCCGAAAGCGGAAAGCCGAAAGCGGAAAGCCGAAAGCGGAAAGCCGAAAGCGGAAAGCCGCAAATCCAGAATCCGAAATCCAAAGAATTACGGTCGAAAAAGATGCGCGAAAAAAAAGCACATGGGGGGAAGAAAGGATCTGATTGCTTGGCTGTGCGATTCGGCTGA
Organism: Candidatus Kuenenia sp.; assembly: GCA_043737515.1. GTDB lineage: Bacteria > Planctomycetota > Planctomycetia > Planctomycetales > Planctomycetaceae > SXXK01. The sequence continues at coordinate 3,653 of JAYTAK010000674.1, forward strand.
CACCGATTCGCTGGTCAGTCCGTATTCTGCTGATCCGCGTCCAACATCCGAATGGAGTGCGGAGGTCAGATTTCACCGCGCGGACAGCGGGCCGAGTCTGAGTTGGCGTGCCATGTCGTCGAACATCGCTTCAAGCACCAGGCGGACAGGAGAATTTCCCTCGATCTGATGCGCGGCAACGATGATGCGATCCAGTAATGGAGCGAGCAGATCGACGCCGGACCGGACCCCGAAGCGCTGCAGCAGCGGATCGGAAAAATCGCCTGACGTTAAACGCTTCAACCGGTCGTTCAGAAATCCTGCGATGAAACGCAGCAGCCATTTGGCATTGCGTCGTGTCTCTTCCGTGCCTGAAGAAATACGTTCCAGTTCATCGGACACATGCTTCGAAATCTCCAGCGGCTTCATTTGCTCAAGGAGTTCCAGTTGTCCATGCACCATTTCCCGCAACGCCCGCAGATCCGGATTCAGCAGTTGCTGGGCCAGCGTGATGCTGCCTTCCGACATGGCCGCGACCTGCACAGCTTCTTCCGCAGTTTCTACCAGCTCTTCGGAAAGCAGAATCTCGCTCACATCGGCTTCGGTCAGCGGAAAGAAACGAATCACCTGACAGCGCGAGCGAATGGTGGGCAACAGCGAATCGGGGTTGTCGCAGACGAGCAGGATCAGGGCATCTGCCGGTGGTTCCTCGAGCGTCTTCAGCAGCGCGTTGGCACCTTCCTGATTCATGCGGTGCGCATCGTTGATCAGTGCCACACGGCGTTCTGACGCCTGCGGAGACATCGACAGTTCAAAGCACAGTCCTTCGCGACCGCGCCTGTCGGATTCGCCAAGGATCAGTGAAATCGGAATCTCGGTCTTGCCCGCTGGCAACCCGATCTCGATAAAATCGGGCCAGTTTCCCGCGACGAAGCCTCGACACGCGCGGCATTCTCCGCACGCTTCGATCTCGTGGGCATCATGTTCGCGACAAAACATCGATTGCGCTAACAGGCGGGCGAATTTGCGTTTGCCGATCCCGTCCGATCCGGTCAACACGTACGCATGTGACAATCGCTCGCGTGCAACAGAACGCGCAAACAGCGCTCGCTGTTCCTGATGTCCCCTGAGTGCCTGCCATGCGGATGTCACGTTCGAGTTTCCTGTACTGCTACAACTGCGTTTCGGCGATATGAATGGCCTTCAGCATGGCGCGGGCCTTGCTGAGTGTTTCACGGTATTCGCTTTCTGCCACACTGTCCGCCACAATTCCGGCACCCGCCTGAATGTAGATCGTGCCGCCTTTAATCACCAGGGTGCGCAATGCAATGCAGGTGTCCATGTTCCCTGTAAAGTCAATATAGCCGACCGCGCCGCCGTAGGGGCCGCGTTTGCACGGTTCAACCGTGTCGATGATTTCCATGGCTCGCACTTTGGGCGCACCGGAAACGGTGCCGGCGGGCAAACCGGCTCGCAGTGCTTCGATCGCAGACAAACCTTCGCGAAGTTGTCCGGACACATTGGACGTGATGTGCATCACATGGCTGTAGCGTTCGACAACCATGACGTCCGACAGCGTCACTGTACCGAACTGAGCGACGCGACCGACATCGTTGCGAGCCAGATCAATCAGCATGACATGCTCAGCGCGTTCCTTGGGATCGGCAAGTAACTCTTCGGCAAGTTCGCGGTCTTCCTGCGGTGTCTTTCCGCGATTTCGTGTACCGGCAAGTGGTCTGATCGTCGTTTCGCCATCTTCTACCCGCACCATGATTTCCGGTGAGCTGCCCACCAGATCCACATCCGGAGTTTTGAGCAGAAACATAAACGGGCTGGGATTGACCATCCGCAGCGCGCGATAAACATCCAGGGGCTGCGCGGGACTTTGGTATTCCAGCCGCTGGCTGATCACGACCTGAAAAACGTCGCCCGCTTTGACGAACTCCCGACACTTTTCGACGGCGTCATGAAACTGAGACTGAGTGAAATTTGATTTGACTTCAGGAGCAGGTTCAATCGTCAGGTCGATATCGGTGAGTTCGACGTCGCCTCCGCTGAATGCCAGTTGTCGGCAGAGCAATTCCAGCCGTTCTTCAGCGCGAGCGCGGGATTCTTCGAGATCGCCGTCCTTTGTATCAGCGAGTGCCACGACCAGCACGACTTTGCGAATATGATCGAAGACGACCATTGCATCGTACAATGCGAAGCACAGATCCGGCAGATGACGGTCGTCCTGCGGCACGTGCGGAAGATTTTCGGTATAGCGAATGACATCGTAGCCCGCATAGCCGACAGCACCGCCGCAAAATCGCGGCAGGCCGGGGATCGTGACTGACTGGTACTGCGACACAAGTTCGTCCAGCTCTTTGAGCGGGTCAGCACATTCGAATTCGCGACGCTCTGTGCCGATATGTTCAATCACTACCTTTTGGCCAGTCGCCGTCAGCGTCAAAAACGGATGACTGCCAACAAAGCTGAAGCGACCGATTTTTTCGCCGCCGATCACGCTTTCAAACAGGAACGCCCACGCCCCGGATGCAATTCGCTGGTACGCCGTGACGGGCGTCAGTGTGTCGGCGGTTAGCTGGCGATAGACGGGTACGAACCGTGCCTGCTTTGACAGCGCTTGGAATTCAGCCGAGGTGGGATGTGTCGTCGGTAACTTCATAGCAGATCGAGAATGCGGACAGATTGAGTAATACGGTCCAGAATCTGGCGGGTCGATTCCAATTCATGGTCCGTTCCCTGCCACCACGCCAGCAACGTCATCTTCGACGAGCGGACACTGCTGAGTGCCACGGAGTTCAATAATTCGAAGCACGAAAATTCCACCTCTCGACAGAACGCCGGCATCTGAGCCAGCACACCACCGCTTTCGGTCACTTCAGGGTCGTCGTACTCTTCTTTGAATGCTTCGACGCAGGAATTCACGACTTCGTCGGGTCGAGGACATCCGTGCAGAATTCGCAGAGCCCAGAAGCACGAAGTGTCGGAAGACACAGTGATCAGCACATCTGCGTCATCGACTTCTTCGGTAATCTCCCAGTATCCGGGATATTCAAACGTGATGCCATGCCCTTCGTAGGGAACAAGGCAGGACGCATCATTCAGCGACATGACCGACACACTTCATTCTGAATGGACTAGCCACGAAACTGGGTTGCGCGGGACATCTGCATCTCGTAGACGAACTGCATGATGTTGAATGCTGTCAGTTCACACATCAGACGCGTGACTTTGGCATGAGTCGCATCGTCCAGTTGATCTTCCACTTGCCGCATGAGATCGACCATCCGGGCTTCCTGGTCACTGATTTCAGATTCAGTGATCACGCCGTCTGCGAACGCCTTCATGAAGTTTGCCATCTTTTTCGCATAGTCGTCGATCAGGGGTTCGTTGGTTTCCGGATCAACCCAGCTCTTGCGTGCCATGTGTATGTCGCTCCACGAGAAATTTCGGTTCAATTCGTCAGGACTGACGGCGCGTATGGCACCGGCAACTTTTCGTCGTCGGTATCGTAGCCGGGATCGCTGCTCTTCGCGCGGCAGTCGGCCCGATTTTCCGGCGTTGGAGGGCAGATTCGTGCTGAATCGTCGGATGGAACGCAATTCCTGCGGCGGAGATATTCTTCACGCGGCGCGAATTGACAATGGCGAGCGGCATGCGTCAGCTTGCCGGTACAAAAACAAGGTACCGGAGGGCTCACGCCGCCCCGCTCGCCGGACTCATTTCCGACCAAGCGGAGTATACAATAGACTCTGCTTTCCCGAGTTTCCCGGCAAGGCACCGGACAAGAATTCTCGTCGTGAATGTCGAATGGTTGCCCAACACTGTCGCCGGTCGCCCCGCACATTGCAGTGAAAAAGAATCCTATGCCCAAGTTTGCCGTTATTCTCCCCGCCGCCGGTCAGAGTACCCGGTTCAGCGGGTTTCAGCGAAAAAAGCCCTTTGTCGCGCTCAAGGGGCGTCCGGTCTGGGTACGCACGGCTGAGCATTTCCTGAACAGAGCCGATGTGAGCCAGACGATCCTCGTCGTTGCCCCGGAGGACCTGGACTGGTTTCACGAAACTTTCAGAGCCAATCTGGGCTTTATGGAAATCACTGTGGTTGCTGGCGGAAAATCGCGTGCGGAGAGCGTTCGTAATGGCATCGCCGCAATCACAAATCCTGCGGAGTTTATCGCCGTGCATGATGCTGCCAGACCACTGCTCACTGCAAAATGGATCGATCAGATCTTTGCCGCCGCACAAATGCATCAGGCAGCGATCCCCGGATTGAAGATCAACAGCACGGTGAAGCGGGTCGGCCCTGATGGGATCATTTCAGCGACAGTCGATCGCACAGGACTTGTGCAGGCACAAACGCCGCAGGTCTTTGCCACCGGGCTGCTTCAGAAGGCATTTGCAAGCTGCCGGAATCTGGCTGCTGCGACAGATGAAGCATCGCTGGTGGAAGCTATCTCGCAGCCAGTGCAAGTGATCGATGGCTGGCAAATGAACATCAAGATCACAACTCAGGAAGACTTCCGACTCGCCGAACTGTTCCTCAACGCATTGCCGAAATCCGACGGACTCGGTGCCCTGCATCCATTTGCAGATGACCTGCCGGGGTAATGCCCAATGGCGTGGACTTAAGGAATTTGACTGGCGAGCGGGGTACGTAAGTGCCCTGATTTTCGCGTCATCTGGAACAAATCAGGGGATTAACATCCCC
>JAYTAK010000675.1:0-3659 GCA_043737515.1 Candidatus Kuenenia sp.
GCAATACCGTTCAACGAAGCGTAAGTATCGTACACCAAAGACGTTAGAGCGTGTGTTGGTACGATGATAATCGTTGTAAACTCAATATTTTCGTCCTCAATACACGCGAAACACGTTTTTTGACAGTCCATAACCACTGACACACAATGGGTTTACGCTTCGTTGAACGGTATTGGGGTTAAACGGAAAGGCACCATTGAGCGCTGAATCAACAGCCCGCCAGCGCATTCCGGCTGATTTGAGGTTTCGCCTCAACATTTCGGACTGGCCCGCGTAGAGTATAGTCGTGGCCAGCGTTTTACAGTCTCCGCATTTTAATTTTGGCTCCGTCATCGAATCTCATGTCACAAAATCCCGGCAGACATTTCGTTTCGCAACAGCCTGAATCATGGGCGAAAAACCGCCTGAAGGAGTCACAACCATGCGTCATGGCTCAATGATTGACCCTCCAAATCGGTTCGAGAAAACCCGAAGCGAACCGGATTTGGAGCACCTCGAATGGGATCAGGAATACCTCAGCCAACTCCACGAGAGAAAGGTCGAGTACCTGACCGATACCTCAAAGACCATCATCTCGGAGAACAACTCCCCGGACATCCCGTTTCGCTACAGCCTCAACCCGTATCGAGGTTGCGTCCACGGTTGTGCCTATTGCTACGCCAGAAACAGCCACGAGTACTTGGGCTTCAACGCAGGTCTGGACTTCGAGACCAGGATTGTCGTGAAGCACGATGCTGCCAGGCTGTTCCGGGAGTTTCTTTCGAACGATGCATGGCAGCCCGAAGAGGTCGTCTTTTCTGGAGTGACGGACTGCTATCAACCTGCCGAAAGGCAGTTTCGTCTGACCCGCCAGTGTCTTGAAGTGGCACTCGAATGTCGACTGCCAGTGGGGATTGTCACCAAGAATGCTCTTGTCGTTCGGGATCTCGATCTCTTGCGAGAGCTGGCATCGCGTCGGCTTGTCCATGTGAATGTCTCTGTCACGACCCTCGACGCCGAACTTGCCAGAGTCATGGAGCCACGGACCAGCATTCCGTCAGCACGGCTGCGAGCGGTTGAGATGCTTGTTCAGGCAGGGATTCCGACACGAGTGATGGTCGCCCCAATCATCCCCGGTCTGAATGACTCGGAAATTCCCGCGATTCTTGAAGCCGCAAAGGCGGCAGGAGCACTGGGGGCATCCTGGATTTTGCTCCGACTTCCCATGACAGTCGAACCCGTATTCCAGGAGTGGCTTAGCCGAACTCAGCCGCTCAAGGCCGCCAAAATCGAAGGGCTCATTCGAGAAACACGCGGCGGGAAACTGAGCAGTTCTGACTGGGGGCAGCGAATGGTCGGGACCGGCCAGATTGCCGAGCAGATACAGAAGTTGTTCCGAGTCTTCGTTCAAAAGTACAAATTGGACCAGCCCTTTCCGCCACATGACTTCAGTCAGTTCCGGCCATCGAAGCCCCGCTCCGGCCAGCTTCGTCTCTTCTGATAAGCACCTCGGCAGAAGTCGTTTGGCATAATATCGTTTAACCGCGTGGGCAACGCCCCGCGATTGGCAGTGAAGCGCGGCCCGATGGGCACGCGGTTAAACGAATTGGTGAGTCACATCAGAAGTGAAATGGCTGGTTCGCCCAAGAAGACTGTCTCACGAAGAAGCAACAGGGCCACTGGAGAATGACCAATGGATGAAGGAATCGAAGCGGAGATCCAGGAACTGCTGGCGTCCGGCAAGACCATAGCTGCCATCAAGCTGTATCGGGAAAGAACTGGTGTAAATCTGGCAGAAGCAAAGGCTACTGTTGAGGCCATGTACGCCGGTCAATCACTTCCCGAGAAAGGTGAACCGGACGACTTCGAATTCGCCATTCAGATCGTCACACTGCTTAGGCGAGGCGAGAAGATCGAAGCGCTGAAGTTGTACCGGGACAGGTTTCGTGTTGATCTGAGAGGAGCCAAAGAGGCGGTCGAACGAATCGGTGAGCAGAACGGTATTCCGGCATCGTCAGGAAGTGGTTGTCTTGGCGTCATTCTCTTGGGCATCGCCGTGATAGTATTGACGAATTGGATCCTGCAGTTCTCGAAGGGACTACTACTTGCAATTCCTTGATTTCTCGCCATCGACTGTCCCCTCGCTTGATCAACAACGAGATGCGTTACAAAAAGGGCTTGGACGAGCAGTGCAATGGGCAACCGTTGGAGTGCTTGCTGCGGAACCGCTGCTGGATGCCTGCCTGCACGACCAGAGATTCGACCGACAATTCGAAGATAATCGTGGTGAATGGCTGTGGAAACTCATCTCGCTCACTGGTTCAGCACTTCAGTTCCGTGATCCGCTGTTCAATGCACTGCGGACTGTGAATGACGAACGAGATGCGTATCAACTCTGCGATCTCGCTCTGCATTTTGCTCGAAGCGGCGACAGCGCTTTTCGCCAGCAACTCTACGAATTCGTCGGACAGCGGCAGATTCCTGATTCGCCCGAGATTGGCGAGGGCCAACTACTCAGCCTTGGCGGTGAAGAGGCGTTTCTGTTCATCGCTCGATTGCGAGGCCATCATCTTGCAACTGCTGCCTGGGAATGGCACGACGAGGCGGTGATCGATGCGGCAATTGAAGATCTTGGAGAGTCAAGAGTCCGGGAGCTTCTCACACAATCGTCGGAGCCTGAGATTCGCCGTTTTGCGACAGGCTGGTCAAAGAATGTAAGATTGCCGACCGACCCAGAGTCGCAGCGAAAAGCGAACGCCCAACGGATGCAGGCCGTCACCGTAAGTGAAGTGATTCTTGCCGCTCAAACAGAAGGCCGGAAACATTCGCTGCGAGGCTGGGGGATGCAGGCCAGTGAGTCTGATCTCGATGTCGTTCTGGAACAGATATGGAAAGAACACCATCCAATCACCGTTGCCAATCTACTCCGAGTATTCCTGGATCGACCATTGCCTCGTTTTGATTCTCGCCTGATCAGTCTGTGTGGCCATTCTGATGAGAATGTTCAGAGACGTGCATTCAATGTGCTGTGTCAGAATTCACATCCATTGATTCGAGCATACGCCATATCAGCGATTCGAGAGCAAACGCCGGGAATTCCCGCAGTTGGATTTCTGGTCAAGAATTTCGAGCAAGGTGACGAACAGCGAATACTCGATCATGTCGAATTGCCGGAAGATCCATCCGTGCGTCATTGGATGCTCATGGATCTGATAAAGATTTTGGAAGAAAACGAATCGGCTGACAGCTCAAAGTTGGGGCAGATCGCCTACTTTCATAATCCGTGTCAGATGTGTCGCTTCTACGCTGTACAACTACTGTTTCGTGACGGCAATGTCCCGACATGGTTGGCAGAAGAATGCCGCTTCGATGCTGAGGAAGAATGCGGCAGTCTGGCTGTAGAATATCGTAAGACTTTGCCGGAATGATGAGTGATTTGTGGAGCGCCTGAATGTTCTCCGCAGTATTCGCCTTCTCGAAAACCAAGAATGGATTCGTTGATTCAAAGTTCCTGACCCTGCCGAATCGATGTGCGTGTTTTATGGGAACATTCGTTTAACGGCAATACCGTTCAGCGAAGCGTAAGTATCGTACACCAAAGACGTTAGAGCGTGTGTTGGTACGATGATAATCGTTGTAAACTCAATGTTTTCGTCCTCAATACACGCGAAACACGTTTT
>JAYTAK010000676.1:0-19099 GCA_043737515.1 Candidatus Kuenenia sp.
GGATGGGATGAGACGGTGCTCGACAAGATTTGGGCCGCTTTTTCAACAACCTAACGTGCGATTGCCCTGGCGAGCTGCCTGAAACGACTTGCGCACCCAGGACACGCCCTCCTGTGGAGATCGGCTTGCAAATCGGACCCAACTTAGGCGCGGAAAACGGACCCACCTGGGAAACGATTTGACCACCGGGAGTTGCGTGGTATTTAGGCACACTGTTGTTTGAGGCTCAGTTGTTGGCTGCGGGCCGGAAGGCCGACAGCAGTCAGATCTGCTTACGAGAGTTAGCCGTATATGAATTCGCCAAGGCACAACCAGATCCAGCTACACATTCAAAAAGCGAGCTGGAGGTCGGAGACGGTGTCGGCAGATCACTTTACACATTGCCCAATCCCGAGCTCATATTCGAGCAGGTCGCGAGACCGCAATTGCGATCGGTAAGCGTTGATTGCGTCCTCGGCACCATTCCTTAGGCCACCCTGAATCTGCTCAATCCGACCAAATCGACTCTTCCTTGCACTTTCTAGCTTACCCTCAATGAAAGCAGCGCGAAAAAAGTCCCGGTCGGCTTCCTTAGACGTAAGCGTCAAATTCCGGTGGCACAATCCACGCAAGAACCAACTGGTTGAATCTTTCGGATCATTGAGTAACGCGACGTTCAGATGGTCGATGGCGGATTTGAAATCGCGACCGACCAGTTGTTGAATCGACCGGGCCAGTTCAAGTCTTGCCATTTCACGATCCTGCGGCCGAATTCGCAGATCCACTAAACTTACACCAAGCCCCAACCTTGGTTTCCAGTCCGCATGGGTCGCCAAGACAGATTCCAATTTTTTCGTTGCTTGCAGAAGCCGAGCCTGTGCGTCGATAGCGTTACAGAAGATGGTTCCACGAAATGAAAGGCGATTTTCAGCGTCGTGAAATGCTGAAGTAATGTCAATTCCATCCAACGCTTCATGAGCCGGCAACGCAGTCCGCAGACATGCGACCAGTGGAGCCAGTGGCAATGTCTTTGGAGAATCTGCTACCCAACCGTTGGGCACGTTTGCCTTCCAGGTCTCTGCTTCGCTCGCTGCCTTCAATAACGCTCTGATGGACTCGATTTGTTCTGCTCGGTCCAGAACAGCCTCCAGCACAAAACGCCCCTCAACATCGTAGTATCCACGGGCCAGACAAACACCTTCGAGCGATTTGTCTTGAGAAATCTGGGAGCGGAGGAACTTGAGCATGCTGGGGCGACTCATCGAGATATCAAGTTCAATGTTTTCAGCCAACAGCTTAATCTGAGGTTCTCGAAGTTGCTTCATTGCCAATTCTCGAAACAATTTTGAAAGGTCCGCAATTGTTTGTCCCTCCGGTGCCTCGCCTTTAACTTTAAGATGACCATCTTCTGCAAACCATAGACGATCAATTTGAACTTCATCCCAGGATGAAGCTGCCTTGCGTATTGTGGTCAACAGATCACGCGTCGGTTCATGGGTCATCGTCAACTCGAAAGTGACGTCTGCCCATGGATGTTTTTCTGCGCGAAGGCGTTCAATAACCAGAAGACGTAAGTCGGCATCTTTCTCAATCGCATCGCATTGACCCCGGAAACTTAGTTGTCCTTTTGAATCGAAAGCAACTGCATCGATCTGGCTGCCGTCCATATCCTCCCGCATGGCGATCGCATGCTGGACTATCTTCGCTGGAGACGGCACAGCCTTAATGGCGACGTCGCGAAACCCAGAGACTAAATTCCGCAAATTCGGGTCTGAGATTCCTTCGTGAGAGGATTGTATAAGTGCCATCAAAATTGCATTCGCCTCATCGTCTGCAGAGGTGATTTCAGTAGCGAAAGTCTCGGCCTCCACTGCCGCCTGCCCAGGAGACACAAAATACACACGACGCAGCCATGTGCTTCGTGCAACGGGCGAATCGATCTCCCAAAGTCCTTGTCGCAACATTGCGACGTAGGTGCCAAATGAGCTTTGCTCAAGGTGATCGATGGCTTCCTGAGCTTCTTGCTGACTACGACATATGGGCGACGCTTCAAAGAACGCTCGAAAAGATTGGAACAGTATCGAGCGCTGTTCGATCGTTTGAACACTGCCTGTTATCAGCAGTTTGCCACTCTCGTCGTAGAATGCATCTTTCAGCTCAATGGCGTCAAGTGCTTCATTCGCAACGGCCCGAGTCTTCCATTCAAGGACCGGTGACTTCAACGATCTAAGTTGAACTTTGTTATTAAACAGTCGCCATTTATCAAACGCATCGTTGGGGAGCAGTCCGGCAAGGAATTCTTCGATCTCAATGATCAGTCGGTTCTCTGCGCAATCCGCAGGTTTCTCTGTGAGGGTACTCTCTTTCAGTGCATCTTCATCTATGCTGGTTGCTTCGAACAAGATTCCACCATCGTAGTCAAAACGGGCGTTATCGAGCCGAGTACGACGAAGTAACTCGCGAGTTCGTAAATCCCCAAGTTCGTTTGCGGCCATCATCGATTGCAGCTTTGGTAACAGCTCGGACCTCAATGCAAGAACTGTTAACGATTTCATCTGCACCTCGGCTGACTGCCACTGCTGGAGTCGCGGCGAGTTGCTCACGATGGTGCGCATTGCTTGCTCCAGTGGTTTCCTCTGCTGTTCGTCATCCAGCAGCACCTGCAATGCAATTTCGCCTTCGCGGAAATCACACGATTGAACAAGGACTCCCCACAATTCCTTTTGTTCAAAGCACGATTTTCTTATAAGTGTTAGTGCCTCATCGGACGCTGTTGTCATTGGCGAGGTTTGCGCGAGAGCCTGACGACTCGAAAATTGTTCGTTCACTAACCCAAGCGCCACCCCAATAAATATGTACATGAGCCGCAGGAAGGTGCTATTCATACTTTGCTGCATCGAATGTATCGCGAAACATCCCTCACCACAATTCTTCGTGGTCATCGATTTGTTCCCGTGTGCATACGGTGTGGATTCAGAGTGCGTCTTGTGCAGCGTATGCGGTCGCAATGGGTTCATCTGGCTTGTACTCCGACAAACAGCTGCGGAAATTCAGCCGCAACCTTGTTCACTTCTTCGATCTGAGGCCACACTTCACCAAGAAATTCCGAATGGGCCAGGCACCCTTCTTGAAGCGATTGCAGGCTTTTGACGGTCCAGTCAACCTGATCGCGGAGCGTATTGTATGCGACTACGGCCTCGCTTTTCAGAGTGCCTTTAAGAATGGCTGGCCGGGTGCCTTTACCGTCGATAATTACACGACGAAGGCGATTTTGAGGAAGTGAGAATTCATCTTGCGTACTATCGGTCAAAAGCTCCAGACGTTTGTCTTCCCAGACCAGCGTAACATTCCTTCTGTGCACGGGAAGCCCTTTTGCGTTGGGCCCCAAATCATCCATTGAAAGCACTACCTCGTCGAGGGGCAACTTGTCGGTAAGGTATTTATCGCATATGCGTTGTGTCCCCAAGACGACTAAATCCCTGACCGATTCATGCACCTCTTCGGCAGCACGTATTCCTGCCAACAGTCTAATTCGCTCGCTGAATCTTGATTCGTCAAGATCCCGCATACCTTCCAGAAGACTGCGGACCTGTTCGCAGTGAACCGTTTCATGCCTGACCCATTCGGCGTGTGATCCATTGAGAGCGTAAGTCGCGGTATAGCCCTTTAGGAGGTCTATTCTCCCAGTGAGTTGTTGGCAAGCCTGTTCAAATGCACGATCAGCGAGAACCTGAAAACCGCGTTCTGCCAATGGCTCGAAAAGGCTCTCTGTTTTTAACGCCTCGAGATATCGCAACTCATAACCTCGCATTTCCGCTTCTTCAAGCTGAAGAAACTCCACATGGGCTGCCACTTGATCCTGGTTGACCTCTTTCATCAACTTTCGAACATCCTCCATTTGCTTACGCAACTGGACAACATTGTCAGGACTTTTTAATCGCGCGGCACGAAGTGTTCGCTCCGCTTCTATAAGCCCTCTCTGTTTTGTCCACACATCAAGGAATATGAAGTCACTGGGCAGGTATGGGATGTCTTCTGCGGCGATGACGTCAGATTCAGGAGTGAGACGTTCGAGTTCATTGAGTAATCGCTGTGAATCAGTTCGAATCTTGCGGCGACTCTTGCTGGCATTCCAAACCTCGGCTAACTCTGGAGATGTAGAATCAAATGGCTCAAGATCTCCGTTTAAAGTAACGCCTGCGACACTGGTTCCATTCCCTGATGAATCAATCTGTGATGTCTGGAGAGGTTCTTGATGGTCGTCAATTACTGATAACCACACATCTATATGATCACGCGGCGAACCAACTGTCTGTTCGACAACGGAAAGTTTCAGCGGAGGGACGGAGGTTGGCGACGAAAGGATGAAGTCCTGAATCTCGTTCCGACTTGCAAACACAACGGGAATCATCGCGACGATCCCTATGAGCGACTTGAACAAAAAGCGGCTCGCCATCAATTACCCCTCTTCATGCGTCCCACTGTAAAACACTGTACAACTACATTCAAAGGCCAAGCCAACCTGCCACAGGTGACAATTGCACTTTAATATAAGTCACGATCGTATCGCCCCAAATACTTAACAGGCACACTGCCGCATACCCAACTAGCAACAAACCAGATGTGAAGTTTAGCTTCCTGTGACGCTTGGCGCGTTCGTCCCGCTTTTTTGCTTGCTGCTCCGAAGCTAAAATAGCACATTTGTCATTAATTGTACTGAGCTGATCGCGAGTCTTCTTGGGAAACACAGAGGGACGCTTCTTCAACCAGTCGTTAATCTTGATCGTACTTATGATTTGATCTTTCTTTTCACACAATAGGCCAAGACCAATCGACTCAAAGATCGTGTCCCAGATCTTTATTGAGATCTCATTCTCGCTCAAGTAAGGAAGAAATTTCTCTACCTTATCGATATCACTCCAATGGTGCATCCATCCATAGTTCCCCAGATGTCGAGCTTCCATTTTCTGCAAGTACCTCTCCACCAGAGGTCGCAAAAACGTCTCTTCCAAGTCAGAGTCCTTAAACGTTAGGCGGTCCTTAAGCAGGAAAAACAAGTTAATTACTTCATCCGGCTCGCTGGAGAATATCAACTCAAGTTTCTGTTTCCGTGTTTCACTTGAGGGCTCAGCGTGATATGCCGAACTGAAACCGTTCCACCATAAGGAGTAATCTTTGTTTGCTTCCTCTTTCCGGAGAAGCAATGGGACAATTGCAGCCTTTGTGTCCTCGGACATGCTCACGGCCATCGCCTGCCCGATCCATTCTCCTGGTAATCGTGCCGCCGTCGCGCGTAGCTCGTCAAACTCCCAGATTTCGTCAACGCATTGCAGGCGAAGCAGCCATTCTAGTTTCTGAGGCAGCGCTCCTCCTCCTGGGTTCAGGCGATCGTATTCACGCAAAACGTCAATTCGAATCTTTAGATCGATTGATTTAGCATCGCCTCTGCCAGCCGATTCTGAAACTATATTAATCAGCAGCGTGTTAAAAGCGTCTGTCGCCCCCTGTCGGTCGAGATGTCGATAAAGTTGCCAGCTCTGTTCCCAAGACGAGTTGTTCGATGAAAGTAGCGTTTCGACCTCCCGCAAATGTTGCGCCCGAGCTGCTTTTTGCGTCAGGGTACGTTCGAAACCCGCATGGAGCCCCGGAGATCGTATGCACTGCTCTCGCATCACGGTCCAAAGCAGGTTTCTTATAACGCATTGTATGCGTAAGCCGATATCTACCTGTTTTCCCTTAGGCGTTTCCTCAGACAGCACAATCTGCCCAAGCCTGACCGACTGAAGTTGCGTGAGTGTTGCAACAATCTCTTCGTCTGTCAGAGCCTGCCGCCGGGTTGATAGTCTCCTTTGCACTGCCAATATCTGCCACGCTGCGTCCAGGTTGTTCCCAAGCGTCTGATTCATCGTCGGCGGATCTAGAGCGGCGAGGGCGTGTAGGTGGCTTAGGCTATCCAGTTTTCCATCAGCCACAAGTGAAATGTATCTTTCGACTTCCTTGAAGGATCGCTGTTCAGATGCACCGCTGTAGCTGTGCGTAAATGTATCGATAATCAGCCCCTGTCTTTCAAGGAAATCATCATGGAGGCCATGCTCGGGATGCTCTGTGATGGTTCCAATTACTTTAGCTGAGCGAAAACTTCTGAGAAGCTGGCCCGGCTTTTCGTACGTAGAGAATGTCAGGTTTTCCATGTTCTTTTCAGGAAGCACCGTGGCCGCGCCATAGAGGAGCATAGCCACCAGCCACGATTCGCCATGTATGTACACATGCTGATCGGGCGAGCCATTTAGCGCCCTCAAGCACGCAGTCACTGTCCATGCCAGCAACTCCTTTCGGTGACGCGGTGTGATGGTGCCGGCTCGGCGGGGGAAATGTTCATCACTAAGAAAGTTTTGAAGCTGCTGATCGTCGATCGTGCTTCCCTTTTCCGGGATACCGGCAAATTTGGCGCTGAATTCAATCCCCCTGTTTCCGAAATTGAGATCATTCCAAAGTGGGGAATCACAGCACTGCAAGACTTGCTTTATGGAAGGTCGCTTCGGGAGCGGGAGCGGGAGCGGGAAAAAGATGGTCCTCGTAAAAAAGTTGCCCCAACGGCCCTCGGTGTCTCGTCCCAGATATCTTGAGTGGGCCAAAACGCAGTGCGTGTCATTGCCATCTCCAGAGTATTTGAGCCATGCAAGTCGGTGCGGCGACGCCTTTGGATCTTGCATTTGAGTGTCCAACGGCTCATAACTTAGCCGTGCGGTAAACTCCTGCATTTGCGTATCGTCACAAGAACGGAGCCGTATCTGAAAGCCAGCCTCACCGTTACAGCTTTCATCCTGACGACAGTGCGTAAATACGAACTGATCATATAACTCCGTTGGATGTATAGCCTTGCTGCCAGACACGGCTCTTGGGTTGTTGGTCTTGTTTGTGTTCTCAGCCATCGTTGGCATCCTCTTCAGTGCGGTGTCTCATTTGATTGGGAGAGACTATGTTTCAAATCTCAAAAATTAGTTGTTGAGCAATCTCCAGAGATAACTCTTCCATGATTTACGCCGGGTCTTTTCACACTCGCCCTGAGCGTTGTTGATGGGTCCGATTTTCAATGGTTCACTTACAAGAACATGCTCGGCACAGTCTGCCACTGCCCAAATCGTCACAAAGAGAGACATTCCCGCCGCGGGAGCTGGAAGGGAAATCCTTCCGCCCATTGCTGCCAGCTCTGCAATGCTGATCTTTTGAGTTCGTTGCCGAATACTTTCGTAGCAAAGGTCGTCAAGATGACATTCACTGGTCGTAGCAAACTCAAACCGCGTTTCGAGTCCTGGGTCGTCGAACTTCCACGTGATATACACTTGCCGGCGGTCGGGAGACACTACATATTCGCGGTCTCCCGGCGTCAGGTTCAGGCGAGTCTGCCACCAGTGGGCAATAAACTCACCCACTTCGGTCCAATAGAAGTTCAGTGCCTTGGGGTTACGAATAATGCCTGATGACTCAAATGTACCAAACGAATCCTGACTCCGGCCTTCTCGAACACACTGCTGGATTTGCTCAATGCGTTCAGCTTGCTTACAGGCTTCGTTGATTTTTGTTTTATGTTGTGCAAGAGCAGGATAGTGCTTTAATCGCGGGCTTGACGCGAGTCGCTTGATCTTAAGGTAATCCACACCGTCGCGTATTGCCTGCTCCAGATCTATAAAATCTCGCCCTCGCAGTAGAGCTTCTGTGGCTTCCTCACGCCAACGATCTGCCTCATTGCAACCGTCGAACAGTGTTTTGTCCCAGACTTCGACAAACGTCTTGTCGCGAAGCTCCTGCGGTGCCCGCAGAGACTCCATTGCCAACAACCTGTTGATCGCTGTTGACCTCTGTACGGCAAGTCGGCAGCGACTTTGTAGTTCGTTATCGGAAGGCGCGAGAGATGAACCTGCAAGCTGAACCCAATTATCTGCGATGCGAGACTCACAAATTGGTGACGAAGTCAGTGCAATCGCCAGTTCTATGCGTATTCTCCATGGATGCCTGTATTCTGTAGGCAACCGCTGGCTGACCTGAACCCATTGAGCTTCACCTTTCAAGCCGGGAGGTTCGTTAAGGGTAAGATGTTCGAACTCTTTTAATGCAGCAAGACAGGCTGATGCTCTTGAAAATTCGGCCTTCAATTCTGCTGCGTCCGGCACGTTATCCAGCTCAGCTTCATGCCAGAGTTTCACGAAATCATGGTCATACTCTGTCTCGATACCGACGGCAATGGCCCGTAGTTTTAAGAGAGTATCTCGCCGTAGAATCGCCATTTCACACCTTTTGATCGTGTCAGGTGGAATGGTTATCCCTCGATGCTCACGCAGCTTCTCCCATACATCGGCAATTTTTAAGTCCGACTGTGGGCTGGCGACAAGATCGCGTGCCAAAGCTACGCGTAATCCAAGATCATAAATGAATTCCGGTGGTAGTCCTTCAGACGCTTTAACGATCGCAAGTTCGTTTGTCAAAGTCGCATCGACTTGTGTGATTGCCGATTTCAACTGATTGAGAATAGTGACGCGATTCCGGGCATTTCGCATCCGCCGTTCAAAGCGGTCTTCAAGGCGGGCCGATGCAAAACTGTATTCGTCCCACACTCGGAGGTATCGGCGATCACTGGCTTCATCGTCTATCGCGAGGAGTGGTTCGAGAACCGTGCGGGCCGCATAGTTCTTTGCCAGCTCCTCACAGTGATGTCGAAAGTAGCATTCCTGAACGTTATATCCACTGGACGTAAGCTTGATCCACGCATCAGTCTTGGCTGCAGAATCAGGCGGAACCCGAAGCAATGCTGCTGACATGGCAAGCCGAGGTTGCATCACGTGTCGGTATCCCCGTGGCAGTTCAGCGGCGATTGGCAGAAGGTCCGTCTCTTTGGCTTCTTGCCGGTCTGCGGTCTCGACAGCAACCTGCAACATTCGGATTCGCTGCAGCCTTCGTTTGGCATCGTCCACAAGTGTCAACACTTTACGGCATTCAAGATCCCGCGACTTACTTAGCCGATTGGCTGCGTCAGCAGATTGCTCCCAAAGGGACACGACTGCCTCATCGTCAACTTGAGTTGGCTCTGTCGGAACCCCTGAAAATCTGTCGAGTAATTGTACTCGAATCTGGGCTTCAGCAACACGTGATTTATCTGACGGGGCTAGCTCTTTATCTGTAAACTCGGCCCTTCGATTGGCTGCATTGGCAATAGTTCGTTCGCTATTGTCGGATACAATGGCACCTTGCAGCTCGGCGTCAGCCTTTCCTAGATTCTGTCGTTCAGTGATCCGCTTATCTAGAATTGCAATATCAGAATGATCTGGCTGAATTGATCGGGCACGCTCTAGTTCCTCAAGGGCGGAGGCCAGCTGGTTGCCCTCGACAGCATCGTAGGCTGCTTTGATATGCTTATCGAACGCTGCTGAACTCTTTCCCCCGGCCCGAACATTAACTCGCTTTGTGATGTAGCGGGTTGCGATCTCCTCAGGGATACCCGCATCTTGAGCCTTTTTCAGCAGATGATCCCATTCGTGTGGAGTTAGCACACCGTCGTGGGCTGCTTGGTCAACAATCACGTTCAGTATGCGTCCGATTTTGGCGTGCTCCGCAGTGTGGTCGTAACGACTCTGCATGGCATCGGTTTTGAAAAGCGCCAAGCAGTGCCCAGCAAGTACCGCCTTGGCCGTCCATGCAGCTTGATTTGGACGAAGGCGAGCCTCCTTCAGTACGGATTCTGCCGCGGTGAGCAGCTTCTGTCGGTTCTTTAAGGCGAAAGGGACTTGCAGCATTGAGTACAGATCATTCTCTCCTGCAATGCCAAGGTTCTTCTCGATGTCGCCGTAAGTTGCAGTGTCAAGAAGGTTGGGTTCTTCCGGAATTGTTCCTTCTGAAACGACAGAAATCCGAAGTTGCTTGCAGCGTTCCCGAATTTGCTGTTCGGTAAATTGGTTCTTAAACGTCTTCGCAAAACCGCCAATCAGTTCTGTGAACCGTGAAGCCAGAATACGCAACTCTTTGCCGGCATCAAGAAGGAGCATTTGATCAAGCTTCTCAACGTCAAACTTGCTACGTTTTCGATATTCATCCTCTTGTGCTTGTCGTTCAGATTCAAATTCCGGAGCCAGAAGCACTTTGCGAATTCTTGGAAGCAGGCCAAGGCACAGCCGCGCGTCCCCTTCTCGAACTGGGTTGTCGCTCCAGCGAACCCATTCTTTATGTTTTCGTTCGATTACCTTTTCGATCTGTGTGCGATCCTTCACAGACGGGTCAAGCTCGAGCAGCTCATAGAAGTTCTTCGATGCCATGGCATACCAATACAAAACGCGACTCAGTGGCGAGAAACAAATCGGAGTGCCTTTCCGGAACCGGAAAACTGTCCGCCCCCAGTCTCAGCAATCTCGCGTGCGATAGTTCCAAAGGTTGCGGTTAGTTCGTTCAGTGTGGTGAAGTATGCCCCCGACTGTGTGGTCGCCACACGCTCCAGAAACTCCTTATTTGCCGATCCAAACCCAATCGCGATGGTTTGAATTCCAGCTTCTCGACACGCATCCGCCTGAGATATCGCAACGTCTGGACAACACCACATGCCGTCAGTCATAAGGACCACAAACCGAGGGCCATCGTGTTGTTTCAGCAGTTTCAGGAGTTCTGCAAACGGACTTGCCATATTACCGAATCCCAAAGGCCCCCCAATTTGCATGCCCTTGATTGATGATTCCGCCACCTTTGCGTTCTGACAGGACTCAAGTTCAACACGAACTTTGTCTGAGAAGACTACCAGACCGATAGAGCACTTTGACAGATCTGTCTGCCGCAGGAACTCAATAGCCGCTTCTTTGGCCTTCTCCAAAGGTGTTCCCGACATGCTTCCCGATAAATCCACTGCGAGATAAGCCATCACGTGACTACTTCTCGTTCTTCGAGGGGGACCGGACAGCCATTCCAGATCTTCGTCGATGGGTTCTTCTTTGACAGTCAGTTTCGCCAAATGAGCACGCTCAACTGCGGTAACATCCACTACACCGTTTTCGTCATAGTGGTAGGAAATGTCGACAACCGTTCCACCATCACCCTGATGAGTCAAGCCGCAGATTCTATATTTTCGCAAGAGCGTGCATGCAAATGGATCTTGTGATTCTCCCTGAGTTGCGTAGACCTCGATTTCATTGGAACTGTTTGGTGTCGTCACAAATTGATACGGTCGCATTTCGACACAGGGAATCGCCAGGTTCTTCTTAATGATGATGCTGTTGATGTAACGTGCGCCGTCAGTAGACTCTGCAATCATCCCCATACTGTGGCTCATCACATCCACGATTCGCTGTCGGCGACCCGGCAATCGATACAACTGAGTCAAACCCGTTTGATTTCGCGCCAGAAGCTGCCCAGCACAAAGTGCTGCTCCCTCAGCGACAGCGTGGTCCGGGCTTACAGACTGTATGCCTGGCTTGCCTGACATTCGGTTGACGTATTCTCGCACCATCGGCATTCGAGTTGAACCGCCGACCAACAGGACCCCGGCAAGGTCTGACCATTTCTTGCCAGCATCGGCCAATGTTTGTTCACACAACGTGGCCGTTCGCTCCAGTAGATGACCAGTCAACTCCTGTAATTTTTCCCGAGTTAGATCATCTGAGTGTTTCTGTTTTTGAAAAACATATGTCAGCCGTGTGCTATGCACGTCAGACAGCTTTTTCTTTGCCTCTTCACAGGCGACGCGCAATTCGTTGAACGCTGCTGAATCGGCAAAAATATCGATCTGGTACTTCTCTTCAAAGCTTCCGCCAAACCATCTTGCAACAGTGTCGTCCCAATCCTTGCCACCCAACTGATGGTCGCCATCCGTGCCCAAAACACGATATTCCGTGGAATTGATATCAACCAGTGTCACATCGAATGTGCCACCACCGAGGTCATAGACGAGCACCAACAGATCCTCGTCTTCGCGTTTCATTCCAAGGGCCAAGGCAGCGGCCGTCGGTTCATTGATAATCTGCAGGACATCCAGCCCGGCTTTCCGCCCTGCCGAAATTGTCGCCCGACGCTGGTGATCGTCGAAATAGGCTGGGACAGTGATCACAGCCTGCTTCACAGGTTGCTTCAGAAAAACTTCTGCATCTCGCACAAGTTTCCGAAGTACCTGTGCAGACAGATCTTCAGGTGACCACTCCTGGTCACTGAGGCTTAGTCGGTATTCTGGATTTCCCATCCAGCGCTTGAAGAACGATGCGATACTTTCCTCACCCAGGGCCTGTGCTTGCTTGGCATCTTCACCAACGATCACACTCCCATTGTCCACAAACACCACAGATGGGGTAGACAATTGCCCTTCGGCGTTTGGGATTACGATCGGGCGGCCCTGATCGTCCAATGCGGCGATGACTGAGTATGTGGTTCCCAGGTCGATTCCGACCGCCAAAGGCTTCATGCTCTATTCCTGAATTCAGACGCGTGCCATGGTTTACTGGATTTTCGAAAGCAACAATGCGTCGTGCATCACTGCATCACCAGTGACTTGCACTTTTCATGCGACGCAGAGACTTCGTCGGCAGACATACCTCTGGCCGTGTCAACGGCAAACTCCAATTCGCGCCCCGTCGTCAGATCTTTCGCGAACACCTGTAGTCGGCCATCTTTTGTTAACGCGAAGGTCACTTCCACCGGAGCGTTTTTTCGCATGCCCTTCGGTAGTTGCATCTCCGCGGTCTTCAGCTCCTCAGTCTGGTCCAGTGACACCGTCTCGTCGGTCGCAAGACTTTCGACAAGTCGAAACAAGATTGCCTCTTGATCATCGTCCGCAAGTCCGTACGTGTTTGTCACTTTCGCAGGAACCGTGTCGTTACGCTTTATCAACGTCGACATTACTTCGCATTGTTTATTTGAGTCATCGAGAATCACGACGCCGTAGGATCTGCTGGTCACATTGATTATCTCCTTCTCTACCGCAGATTGAATGACGCTGACTAACTGGCCGGTTTTTTCCGCGTATTTTTTGATCGCTTCTGTCTTCTGTGTGTCGGAGGCTCCTTCGGGCGTAGCACCACTTTCTCTAATAATGATTTCGATCTCTTCTCCAATTTCCAGGAGTCGTCCGTAGATCGCGGCACCCTTTGCAACTGACTCATGCGGGTCATGCAGCTTACACTCGACGTTGAACTCTCGCTTTAGTCGCTCGGCCACTTGTGGCATTAACGTCGAACCTCCAACCAAAAGGAGTCGGTCAAATCTCAAAAAACCTTTGGCTTTTGATTCGTTCAGCATCTCTTTCGTCAACGAGATAGTTCGTTCTAACAGGGAAGCGGTAAGCTCGTCAAACTTCGTTCGGGTCAGTTCAATTGGAGCCTTTTCGCCATCGTGGGTCACAATGACTTTATCACTTTCCTTGTTGGTTAACCGTTGCTTTGCAGCCTCCGCTTTAGAATACAAATCTTGTTTCGTTTCTGGATTATCCAGAAGTTCTTCAGGGTTTCCGCCTTTGACTTGGCAGAAACTCTCTGCGAGATAGCGAACCAGTTGTGCATCCCAGTTTCGTCCTCCCAGATAATGGTCTCCTCCGGTACAGATAACCTCAATCCTGTTTTTCGTAATCGCGATCATCGTGACGTCGAAGGTCCCACCGCCGAGATCAAAGACTAACACTACCTCGTCTCGGTCCGAGTCAATTCCATAAGAAATTGCCGCGGCAGTGGGTTCATTGATGATCTCGCGAACGTTCAATCCGGCGATTTTCCCAGCATTCGCAGTAGCGTCACGTTGATTTGAACCGAACCATGCGGGACAGGTAATAACTACATCAGTAATCGGTTCGCCGAACTGTTGTGAGACGTCTTCCACCAGCTTCCGCAGGACCATCGCCGAAAGTTCTTCGGGCCGGTACTTCTTGCCCTCGCATGTGAACGACCACTCTTCGTTGCACAATTCCCGCTTGAACATTTGCGTCACTGCTTCCGGATAGAGTTCCGCAAGCTCTTTTGCTGTTTGCCCGACAACAACATTGTTTCCTTCGAAGTGAACCACAGAGGGAGTCACAACTTGACTCCGGGAATTCCTCAAGACAACGGGCTTTCCTGCTTCATCGGTATACGCAATACATGAGTATGTCGAACCAAGGTCAATTCCAAAAATACGGCTCATGTGTGATCCCATTCAAAGTTAAGTGGTTAATTCATTCGGCTCAGAGGTCAGGCGGCAATGTCAAACACTTTCAGTCGCATCAAACACAGCCAGTTTTGGTATTCATAACGCGGGGGGGATTGCGGCCGGATCAGCAGGTGTCTCAGCACGATAGACAGCCACCAACTCTGGACGGATTTGACGTCCTTCATAGGTGATGCTCCTGCCAAGACGCCGTTCAATCTTCCGATCCAACGACGTATCCGATGTGGCGATACGACGAACGGCACGCTGCGAATGAGGATCAAAGATTTCATGTTCGCTACTGCCGGCGACGAATCCGTACCGCTCCAAGATTATTTCCAACTCATCACGTAAAGCCGCAAAGTTCTCGACAAGCTTTTCTGCAGATTGCCCTGAAACTGCTCCCGGTTGATTGCGGTCAATCGTCTTCCCTATATCATCAACTACGCTGATCAGGTCGATCGCCAACGGCTGCAGCAGTTTAAGCACAAAACCATCTTTGTGAATCTGCAACTCCGCGTGCAGCCGATCAATAATAGCTTGTTGGTGGGTATCCCGTTTCAGTCTGATTTCAGCTGTCGACTCGATGCTTTCCAAACGGCGATTGATGTCGTCGAGGTTCGCAGAAATCGGGGAAATCAATTGGGCGAGTTTGCTGACGTCCTTCCTTTCTTCTTCAAAAGTACCCGCTTCGTCGGTTCCGGAAGTGTCAACGACGTTCTGGCTTTCGCCCGTGTCATGATTCACTGCGTCTGAAACAATCAAAGGAGTGGGGTGAGTATCAGCCGAATCACCAACAATTGAGAGATCATCAATGCCTACTGAAATAACCGCACTGTCGTGTTGCGGATCGGCGGGGCTGTCTGCCGTTGAGTCATTGACAGGAAAGGGATCAGTCACGATTTGTCTCCGTGGTTAAGACTTTGTAACCGTACATATGCAACAGCCACCAGATTGGTTCCTGAACTCCGAACGGCAATGCCGTCCGTTTTTCAACCTCATCATTTCTGTCTGTTTGCCCTAGTTCATTTTCGTTGATGTTAACGGGCGTCAGCGGGAAAAACATGAAGCGTTCGCCGAAGTTTGTTTGCAGGAACTGCTCAATATTCCAGCCGTCAAACATCTGCCTCAAATACTCTGCGCAAAGCCGCGAGCGACGCTGAATCAGATCCAGCGTAATCGGCTCGTCCTGAGTTTCCCGAAGTTTGTCGAGGAACTCCAATGCCCTCCCTCCCAGCGGATTCATGTTGACGAGTAAGTCGAGTTTAGAGATGCAGACAGCGACCGGCATATCCAGTCGATCCCCACGAAGTTTTTCCGATGCAGCTCTCAAGTCTTCTTTGAATCGACGCGCCGTTTCGATCTGATCGTCGATGCTCAGCGATTTCCCGGACTGAGCTGCTCTCGGACGTGTTCTTGTCGGGTCGAGGAACAAAACGAAGCCATCCATGAATAGTGCTCGTTTTTTGGGTTCATCTGAGACGGATCGCATCCCCATTTCTCCTCCGTAGTCGAAGAGCATTACGAGTGATTGTCCTCGAGCAGGAAGTATGTCACCATCACTGAGGCGCAGGACAATCGGCAACGGAACCTCGTCAGCTTTCGTTGCGGTATGCTGCTTCCCTGCATTTGATGGCGTGACCAGACTGAGGTGCGCGGGCCCGTCCGTCATATCTCGTTCGAACTGTTTTTCTAAACTGCGGATCCACTTTGTCTTTCCACTATAGATGATCCCCACAGTAGGAAAGCAAAGCCTCGTCCGTCGTTGCACTTCCGGCGTAAACTCTGCGGCACAGCGAACGCCTTTACGCACTTCACCCTCGCAGATCAGTTTCAAAGTCTTTTGCCCGTTCTTGATTGGTTTGAGCTGATTCTCCGTTAAGCATCGAGGGCATGTACGGCGGTATTTGCGCAACTGACGCCAGTGCTTCCAGATCGACCAATGCAATGGCACGAGGAACAGACCGGCTATGCCGAACAATGCGGCAACCTCCACACGTTTCATCGCTCGATACTGGGAAGGCCGTTGTGTTTGGAAGTCGCTGATTTCCCGCGACTCCTTTTCAATTGATGCCACCAGAGCTTTTGAGGATAGTTCAAAAGTGCTGGTCTCAAATTCTAGTGAAAAGGCCTGAAAAGAAAGTTCACTGATGCGTTGCTGATACCCTGTCTGGATACGTTCAGAGTTCAAAATCGCAGCTGTAACTGAACGAGGCTTAGCGGCTTCAGCGTTGGAATCTTCTTCAAGTGATTTGAGGGTGGCCTCAAGCTCCGTTACCTCTGATTGGAGGTTCACAATAGCACTTCTTATGGATTGTTCCTCTCGGGCAAGCGAACCAATCCTCTCCTGCTCCCAGATTGAACGCAGTGTTAACGGCAGTAGCGGTGTTCCACATCCCTGGCAGAAGATGGAGAGCCCAGCCAGAAACAAAAGCACCATTGTTACTGGCTTACGGGCTGCGGCACATGAGCGGCGCCACTGGCGAATTTCTCGCCGCTGCTCATGCAACCAGAGAAGCAATGCGACAATCGCCACGAAGGTCAATGCCCACAAGCTGCGAATGGCAGAAGCTACAATCTGGGACCATGACAATGACGAATCTCGACGCAAATGCGCCGCCTCCTCGGCTTCGCGCCATCGCGCCTCCATTTGTAAATTTATCAGGCTAAGTTCGCGATGACGAAGTGCTGCTTCATCTCGTTGTTTTTCAAAAGCTGCTAGCAACTTCTGCAACGCATCGACTTGCCCAAGATCTCCTTTCTTCACTTCCTCAGCGACTTCTGCCGCAAGCGCGGCTGCCCTTGCAATGTCAAGAAGCCGGTTCCGTGCGGCTTCCTGTCGAGACTTCAGTAGACTCGCCAATTCAAGTCGGGATTGGAGAAAGTCCCTGCGAGCCTGAAGTGTCAAGAATTGTTGTCTCAAGTCCACTACAACGTCTTCACTGGAGGAATTCAGCATTCCCACCGCGATTGCGCGCTCACTCCCAAACCATAATGCAAGAGCAATCAAGACGCCGTGAATGATCCGGGATGCAGAACCATTTGAACAAAGTTTGGTTTTGGTGTCTGCAGGCAGCCGCATCGATCAGATCCCGAAAACAAATTCACATTTCGTTACGTTTATGCTGAGAACAGTTACTTGAATTACATTAACGTGAACTTCAGCCGCAGCACATCAGAGGGGCGCTGGGTCAACAGGTTTGCGTTCGAGTTGCCGGGTTCAATTCATACAAAGGCGATTCGAATTGTAGATGCATGTTGGCGTCTGGCCCTTAACCAACTTGAGTCTCCGGATTACCGGTTTGGTGCGGATGTCGATTGTTCCGTATCCAAGTTCAGACGGAACGACGCTTGTCAGAAGCGGCAAAATGAACTTCTGCTCTACGTCAGATTCGTTCGAAAGCTCCTCGTGTTTGCAGAACATGACCCTATTCCCCAAGTGAATATCACTGACAGCGATTCTGTGCTTCCTCGACGGACTTCGTTGGAAAGCCTACCCAAGTTTGGTAAGGTTTACAAATGTGTTGAGTTTCAGCTTCGGCGGATTGGATGAATCCGGGGAGGGGAGTCGTGGAAAACCTGAAGGACTTTTTGCGGATCTCGGAAGCAGCCGAGTATCTGGGTGTGTCGGCCAATACGCTGCGCAATTGGGGAAATGCGGGGAAGATTCCGGCGCATCGGCATCCGGTGAATCGTTACCGGCTGTTCAGAACGGATGAGTTGGATGAGTTGCTTCGGCCCTTGTGCAGGCCGACAAAGTCGCCAAGAAAACCGAAGTAAGACAGTGAGTGTGTCGTCAGGATCAAGTTGTTCCAGAGCCTGAGAAATTCATGGAATCGCCACGCTGGAAAACTATCACGCCATCGCAGTACGAGCATGAAGGGGCGAGTTACGCATGAGCAAGATCAGGATCGAGAGTCACATTCCTCCAAATCCACTCCGCCCCCTTGGCGAGAGGTCCGCACCGAGCGATTTAGCGACACATCCCGCAGGTGTGATCAAATTGATGGCGAATCAAGCACGTTTTCTGGCCAACTCGGCGAGGGCCGGAATCCGATTCGGCCGACGAACCCGTGAGCGGATTCTTCGACGTCGTTGATGACTCAGGATTAACCGTCCTGAGTCAGTAACCGCATGGCGGAAAGTGGTCGATTTGATATCGCAACATGCGCATTGAACGACAATCGTTAAGCTCCTGAGGTCGCTCTACGACGACGCAACATGGCACGTTTCAGATACCGCTTCGGTCGGAATCGGCTGAAACTGGCAAGTGTCGTTCATTATTCGTGGTGCCTTCGGCACGAACGCACAATGAGTCGAAAGTAGAAACGCACTCATCCACGGCGGCTACCCGTGGAGTCGTTCCGCTCTGCGGTCGCGCAGGCCGTGGGGGGCCTGAGTGGTGCGGGCGAGCGTCGCGGGCGACGATAGTCAGCCGCGACAGGAGGGGTTACGCGAAGCAGAGGTCACGAGGTACGACTGCCGCGCCCGTCGGAAGCCCCGCCTGTGGCGGCGATAGCCGGCGACGCTCTGCCCATGCAGTGTGGCAGGCTTTTCGGCTGTCCCAAGCCGTGTTGACGGTCGATCTCTGATCGCCTCGAGCTCTCCTGTCGGTCGCCTGTGCCGACGATCGGGCGGCGGTCGCGCGGCGGAACTTTTTGTCCTGCCGCCAGGCGTTGTGAGCGATCAATTCTGCTCACAAGCGTTGACAGTTTGGTTTTCCAGAGAAGAATTCTATCACGGCTGACTCATCAGACGTTGTTGCCGTTGATTCCAATGGAAATCGAGCGTCCCTGCGGCTGCACGCCTTGCCATTCCCCGGCAAAGACAACGCTTCCGCCGAGTTGTCCCGGTCGGAGCGACAACTGGGAAGCTACCAACCCGAAGCCGAACATGCTGGTTCTTCATCCGCAGTTCGGCTCTGCCATCCGCAGGACAACGGCCTTGAAGGGTTTCCTGCGGATGGCAAGGCCGGACTGCGGAT
>JAYTAK010000677.1:0-8330 GCA_043737515.1 Candidatus Kuenenia sp.
CGGGCACTTTCGGTGGCGCGGGTTTTTGAAGGGGCGTTGGCTTTCGGGCGGCATCCTGACCGTTGGCAATGCCGACCATCAGAGCTATGCCAACGGCAAATCCGGTGAACCTCATCCGCTGTCGGTCTCTGAAACAATTCATTGCTCAACTCCTGAAAATACTTCCACAATTCAAAGGGGCTTGGAAAAGGGGTCAGCAACCAATCGTGCGGAGCACCCTCTGGGCCATTTGGCCATTGGTTCAGGCCCCTTTTCCAAGCCCGGCGTCATTGCTCATTGTGTGAATCCTTATTCTTTAGGCCACCAGTGACAGATTCGGCGTCGTGTTTGACTTTGTCAGTGTCTACGGACAGTTTGACGTCGATGTTTTGACTCTCGGTTTCGCGGCCACCAGTCAATGCGAACCAGCCGCGGTAGAATCCAAGACCAATCACGATGACGGCGATCACTGTTAAAAAGACACAGAATTTCTTCATGACCAATCTCCTACTCCGCGCGGGTCTGACTGAGAGGTTTTGTTGTAGCCGGATTCGTCAGAATTCGGTCATCAATAACGCACGGCTCCGAATTCTGACGAATCCGGCTACACTGCTCCGGTGGCCGCGCGGAGCATAAACCAAGTGCTTAACGAAACACGTTTGAGATCCAGCTAATCTGCAATAAATGTGCCACGCAACTGCGTTTCATGTATTCCCCTGCAATGTGGCCGTCGTCGCATGTTGAGAGTACGATTGGGCGAACGCCCGAGGAAGACATCCAGACAAAGCAGCAGACCAATTGAAAGACCCGCTGGACTCCCCCTGAGATCCAGCGGTCGATGTTGCGTCTGATTGAAAATGCAGTCGCCGCTATTTATTCTTGCCGACTTCGGCAATCAGCTTCTTTGCTTCCGCAAGATGCTTCTCAGTGGTCGTTTGGCCTTCCTTGAAGATTTGCGACAATTCGCCGTCGACCGCGCCCTCGTAAACGCTCAACTTTGCGAGCATCCCCAGATGCGCACCCACTTGACAACGCAAAAAGGCTTCATCAAAGTTGCCGGCTTCTTTTGCTTCTGTCAACTCTTTCGACGCCAATGACAGACATTCTTGCGCAACCTGGCGTGCGATCGAAATGAGGCGGTCTTCGTGTGCCGCACCACTATGCTTCGCAGTTACCGTCTCTCGAGCGGCGGCATTTGTAACGTCGTTTTGCTTCGCATCGGTAGACTTTGCGGCGTCTCGCTGCGGTTTGGCGTCGTCCTTGTTACCGGAAGTCTGCTGGATCTTGGGTTCCTTCGAAGTCTCAAGACGATTTTTTCCCGAAGCATCCAGTTTCTCACTTGCCGATTCTGGTGCAAACTGAGCCAGCTTCTCTGCACACTTCGTATGTTCAGCAATCATCATTTCAGCGAACTGCTTAACTTTGGCATTCTCAATATGTTCAAGTGAGAATCGGCACATGGCAAGTTCATGCTGGTTACTGATGGCGACGCATGTGGCCAGCATCCGCGATACATTCTCGTCGGTTGCGACCGTGTGTTGTTCAGACTTGCGCTGCTCTACTCCTTCTTTACTTACCTGTGGCGGTTTTGTTTCCTGACGCTTCGTCGGCTCCTGTGCTGTCGCGACAGACACAACATTTGCTGCCACAATCGCGGCCATGCTGAATTTTGCGAAAACGATCCACTTCGACATCTGCAAATACTCCTTAAGTACTGACATCTCTCGGACAGGCGTTGACATCAACGCATTGTCTCACAATCCCGCAATTGAACGCCAACTCAGATCCAGATCGGTCTGACATTTGCCGACCGGGCTTCACCATGAACCCCGATCTGAAAGGAATGGCGTGCGGTTACGCGGAGTCCCAGCACGTCCGATGCCGATTCACGCAAAGTGCTTCTGAAATGCGGGATGGGCGATGTCCGCTGCTTACGCGGCAAGAACGACTTTGACATAGCTGGTCACTTCGATCCGCCGAGGTTTGGATCCATGATTTGCAATTCGAAGCTGCCGCACTTCCGAGTTTTGATCCGGTGAAACAACCTGTCCAGCATTGTTTGCGGATGACCCCCAGTTGATCGTTCAACGATCACATTGAACTAAATTCAACCGATATTGGATCCGCGAATGTTGCTCGTGTAGAAACCATTGACGCGTATCGTCTTCATATCATGCGGCACGGCAGTTGCTTTAGTCTTTCGCGGTCAACGAAGACTTGATCCCCCTAACTTCAATGGAGAACTGAATTATGGCCCTGAAAACTCTAGCCGATGCATTTTACGACGAATTGCAGGACATCCTGAGCGCTGAAAAGCAACTGGTGATGGCGCTGCCAAAAATGATTAAAAAGGCGTGCTGCGAGGATCTGTCTGCAGCGTTCGCGGTACATCTGGAAGAAACAAAGGTGCAGGTCGAACGTGTTGAACAAGCGTTTGCAGACACTGGCAAATCACCGAAGGTCAAAAAGTGTGAAGCAATGGCCGGGTTGATCGCGGAGGCTGAATCTCTGATGGACGAAGATGCTTCAGACGAAGTAATGGACGTACTGCTGATCGCCGCAGCGCAAAAGGTGGAACACTACGAAATCGCCACTTACGGAACCCTTTGTACGTGGGCAGACGTTCTCGGCTATGGCCATGCCAAAGAACTGCTGGCGATGAATATCGCCGAAGAGGAAGAAACGGATGAAAAGCTCACCTTACTGAGCGAAGCCATCAACGCGGCTGCAATGACAGGGGCGTCTCCGTAACAAATGGGAGTCTGCGATCTCCGGAACGCGGCTGCTTTTGCGGGCGCGTCCCTTTTGTTGCTAAGAATCAGGTTTTTGGCTGTCGTTGAATGTCTCAACACCGCAATTCACGTTGCCTGAGATTGGAGTAAATCCAGTGGCCAATCAATCAAAAGACGAAGGATTGTCCAGTACCGTTCAGCAGCGGCCATTGCAGTCTCAGCCAAGGCAACCGGGAAGGCAGAACGAGATGGTTCCGCAACCCCGTTCAATCCCTCAAGGCTATCAGGGGAGCGGAAAATTGGCTGGAAAAGTTGCCATCATCACAGGTGGCGACAGTGGCATCGGTCGAAGTGTCGCAGTGATGTTTGCTCGGGAGGGAGCCGATATTGCGGTGGCTTATCTCGACGAAACCGGCGACGCCGAAGAGACGAAATCTCTGGTGGCTGCGGCGGGTCAGGAATGCGTGCTGCTTAAAGGTGACATCGGTCGCGCGTCGTTTTGCAATCTCGCGATTCAGAGAGTAGCGAAAGTATACGGACGCATCGACGTCCTGGTTAACAACGCGGCAGAACAACACCCCACCAAAGATATTGCAGACCTCACCGAGAAACAGTTGGTTGCAACATTTCGCACAAACATCTTTTCCATGTTTTTCCTTACCCGGGCTGCTCTTCCCTATCTTCGCAAACAACCAGGAAGTTCGATCATCAACACCACCTCCGTGACAGCATATCGTGGCAGTCCTGAGTTACTGGATTACTCTGCTACCAAAGGCGCGATCGTGAGTTTTACGCGATCTCTGTCGCAGCAGTTGGCGAAAGACGGGATACGAGTGAATGCAGTAGCCCCGGGACCAATCTGGACACCATTGATCCCCGCAACTTTCGACGAAGTGAAGGTTAGCAAATTCGGCAGCAACACACCGATGGGACGTGCTGGCGAGCCGCACGAATGCGGATCTTGTTTCGTATTCCTCGCGTCCGACGATGCGTCCTACATGACCGGCCAGGTACTCCATCCGAATGGCGGAGAAATCATTAACGGCTAGTTCATCGGCGATTCAAAAACTGGACTGGAGAACAGCGATGGCAAAATGGACCGACAAAGATAAGCGGCAATTCTCTCATATCGAATCAAGTAAATTGAAGGGAGGAAGTTCCGACGAGGAAGCCGCAGAAATTGCGGCCAGGACTGTCAACAAACAACGCAGGAAAGAGGGTCGGACTCAAAACAAAACGACTCAAGGCACTGGCAATCCGAATAAATCATTAGCGGAACGAACCGTAGCGGAACTTCATAATCTCGCATCGGCAAAACGAATTAAAGGCCGCAGCAAAATGCGAAAGCTCGAACTTGTCGAGGTTCTCGGCAACGGGTGAATCACCTGTAGACGACGTTCAACCAGAACTGTACGACTACACTGGTGCCACGGTGGATACTTATCGGCACAGCAATCGCACTGGCGTCAAATAGGGCAAAAAATCTCGCAAACATACAGAAAATCTCAGGAGTATTGACAATGAGCAAACACACAAACCGTTCCGCCGAACAAGCTGCTCGCAAGAAAACCACCGGGGGTGCAGCCGATGGTCGACCGAAGACGAAGAACCGCGAAGAAGTCCGACAACAACACAAGCACACGAGTCGTAAGCCATGATGAGCCCCGAAGAGCCAAGCGGTGGCCGCCACCGTTGAACGACTACGCGATATTCAAGTCGTTCGCCGTTCAGAAAGACGACAACTTGTTCGCATATAGAACGGACAACGTTCAGTTCGATCGGTTCGCGGTCGCTGACACCGCCCTTAAACGCACTCCATCGATAATCGGCTGATGTTTGCCTGGAACACAGCACGAGTCCCTCCTGCGTTCTCAAGGCGGTTGGTACAAAATCTGCGTCGTATCTTCGCTTTGAGCAAAGCGTTTTTCATTCCACGACAACCCCCGATTTGGCAATAGCAGGAATTCATTTCATGGCGAAACGAGCCCACTCCCGATCACCTTCACAGACGAAGGCAGATACCGCAGGCAAAACCGCCGATCTGGAGAACGCCATTGAGGAGAGTAAGGGAACTATCTTGGAGTAGAGTAAGGGAACTATCCTGACGAGCAATCAAGGCGTTCCCGTCAATGACGACCATAATTCATTGAAATTCGGCGACCGGGGACCGACCTTGCTCGAAGATTTTCTGTTGCGGGAGAAGATAACCCACTTCGACCATGAGCGAATTCCGGAACGGGTGGTTCACGCGCGAGGCAGCGGCGCGCATGGATATTTTCAGTTGGACGAATCATTCGCCAAGTACAGCCGCGCGGCCTTTCTGCAGGAAGCTGGCGCTCGGACCCCGGTGTTTGTCCGCTTCTCGACCGTGGTCGGTTCGAGGGGCTCCAGTGATCTGGCGCGGGACGTTCGCGGCTTTGCCATTAAGTTCTATACCGAACAAGGCAACTTCGACCTCGTCGGTAACAACATGCCGGTGTTTTTCATTCAGGACGCCATCAAGTTCCCCGACTTGGTCCATGCAGTGAAACCCGAGCCGCATAACGAGATTCCTCAGGCAGCCGCTGCCCATGACACATTCTGGGACTTTATCTCGCTGACTCCCGAATCAGCCCACATGATCATGTGGCTGATGTCGGATCGCGCGATTCCCCGCAGCTTCCGCATGATGGAAGGATTTGGCGTTCACACCTTCCGGTTCGTGAATGCCAGAGGCGATTCGACGTTCTTCAAGTGGCACCTGAAACCGACGCTGGGGATGAAATCGGTGCTCTGGGACGAAGCCCAGCGGATCTCCGGGGCCGACCCGGATTTTCACCGCCGCGATCTGTGGGAAGCAATTGATTCTGGGAACTTTCCCGAGTGGCAAGTGGGCGTCCAGCTCATTCCGGAGAAAGATGAGCACCAGTTTGATTTTGATTTGCTGGATCCCACGAAGCTTGTCCCCGAAGAACTGGTGCCCGTGACCTTCATCGGCCGTTTGGTGCTCGACCGCAACCCGGACAATTTCTTCGCCGAAGTCGAACAGGTTGCATTTCATACTGGGCATGTCGTTCCTGGGATCGATTTCACTAACGACCCGCTATTGCAGGGGCGGTTGTTTTCCTACACCGATACGCAGCTGATTCGCTTGGGAGGACCGAATTTCCATGAAATTCCGATCAACCGCCCGATCAGCCCGCTGCATAACAACCAGCGAGATGGCTTCATGCGGCAGATGATCAATCGTGGCCAGACCTCATACGATCCAAACACGCTCGGTGGCGGTGACCCCCGTCAGGCCACGGTGGCCGAAGGCGGATTTGCATCCTTCGCAGAACGCATCGATGGCACCAAGATTCGTGCCCGCAGTGCGAGTTTTACCGATCACTTCACGCAAGCCGCGATGTTTTTCCACAGCCAAGCCGAAATTGAACAGAGGCATATCGTGAATGCCCTGCGGTTTGAATTGGGAAAGTGTGCCAGCCAGGCCATTCGGGAACGGGTCCTCTTCATGTTGTCACAAATCCACGGGGGGCTTGCGCAGGACGTTGCAACGGGCCTGGGCTTGGAAGTTCCTAAGAAGATCGACGGCTATTTGAATCAGAACATCGGAGCGGACGCCGACCCGAGAGCCGTGCAGCCGAAGAAATTTATAGGCGAGCCACACGACTCGCCCCCCTTGAGCATCGTTCGCTCCGCTAAACCGGGCATGCAGACCGCGAAAGTCGCCATTCTGCTGGCCGATGGATTTGACGACGCCGCCGTGAAGACATTCAGCCAAGCGATCGTTGCGGCTGGCGGGCAGGCAAAAGTTATCGCTCCGCACGGCGGGGTCGTCGTGGGTGAGAAAGGGACCGAGTTGCCAGTCGACTTCAGCTTGCCGACTGTCTGCTCAGTACTGTTTGACGCGGTGTACGTCGCGGGCGGCGATGCGGCTGTGGAGGCGCTTCAATCCGAAACGCGGGCCGTCGAATTTGTCGAAGAGGCCCACAAGCATTGCAAAGCCGTGGCGGCGACCGGTCGTGCTGCGAAGTTCCTGCAATCGACGCGAGTCGGAGCTTCGATTGCCGGGCAGGATCCGAACGTGGTCATTGGCGATGGACCTGCAAAGCAAGTCGCCGCCGCATTTGTCCAGGCGATCAGCCAGCACAGAAACTGGGATCGCGAACCAAAGACACTGCCGAACGGCTGATTTCGACGGTCTGTTTGGCCCTTACTTTGCGTCTGCAGGATCGTGAATCCGACATGCATTCCGCACCCTTGCCGAAAAGCGCATTAGAATCAGACAGAATGCCGCGCAGTGGTTGGCGTTCTGCCGTTGTGGTTGCTGAACGACGTTGGACCTCCGTGCGCCATTGTTCGGCGCTGCTTGAAATATCTAATTCCTGGAGCAGTACGCTGCCTCCGGCGAAAGCCGTAGAACTTATCGGCACAGTAATCGCACTGGCGTCAAATAAGGCCAAAATTCTCGCGAACAAACAGGTGTCGAAAATCTCAGGAGTATTGACGATGAGCAAACACACAAACCGTTCCGCCGAACAAGCTGCTCGCAAGAAGACCACCGGGGGTGCAGCCGATGGTCGACCGAAGACAAAGAACCGCGAAGAAGTTCGACAACAACACAAGCACACGAGTCGCAAGCCATAATGCGCCCCGATGTTCACCCGAAGGCTGCCGACAGAACGACTGCGGATCAAGCGGAAACAGCTGGCTAAGGAGACTGGGCCTGGCACCTGCTGAAAACACAACGACTGGTGAAAAAAGTCGATCCAGGTTGTTCAATTTCAGGTATCGTTGGGGTCCTGTATGACGCAGGGCCGCGACATCTGCTGGCCGACCTATTTCTTCCCTTCGTATCT
Source organism: Candidatus Kuenenia sp. (assembly GCA_043737515.1). Classification (GTDB taxonomy): domain Bacteria; phylum Planctomycetota; class Planctomycetia; order Planctomycetales; family Planctomycetaceae; genus SXXK01. The sequence goes on from JAYTAK010000677.1 coordinate 7,553, forward strand.
CTCCTGATGCGCCTTCTTCTGTTGGACGTAGTGCGGGTGCTGGCGAGCCGTGACATATCGTTCGTAGAAGATCGCCGCCGCTTCCGCTTTCTCCTTGTCTTCCGTCCTCGGCAACTCCTCGCCGGTCTTCTTATCGTACTTTCGACCGCCTTTGTGGTTGGCGTATCGCCGCGCTCTGGTCCACCCCATCTGCAAGAACTTGCGGGTCATGTCTGCGCCGGGGAAGTCTTTGGCCTTCAGGAATGCAAGAAACATCTTGTAAATTCTGCACGACGACATCTTCGCCTCGGCCACGGTCTTGAATCGCCAGTGCGGGAGAATCTCGCTCTTGTATGGCTCGACCAGCAGTACACCCTGCTCCCCCTTGCCGACTCTATATAGGCCTGGGCGCTTGCGGAAGTCGATGCTTTTGAAGTCCAGGTTGTAGTCGAACGGGGCAGGGCCGGGCTTCATGACTTCCTCTCGGCCAGCAGGCGGTTGAGTTCGGCAGCATCGACGGACTTCACCAGATGGTGATCGAAGCCCGCCTCCCTCGAGCGGCCCCTGGGAGCGGGCCGCGTTGCCGCCGCTTTGGGACTGTTCGTTCGCCCAGGTTCAGCCTCGGACAACAAGCATGTCGCCAGCCCGAGCCCTGCACCCCAAACAAGATGCGCCATGATCATCAGCGTGTTCCGTTCAGAAGTGTCTTTAACCGCGGAACGGTAGAGTCCAGAAGCTGGGAGCCAGCCAAGGTAACTGCAGCTCCAGACGCCGAATCCGTAGACGCATCCTGACGTCA
>JAYTAK010000678.1:0-3656 GCA_043737515.1 Candidatus Kuenenia sp.
CAGTTTGCAGACGCCCGACCTCTTGAACTGGACCAGCAGATCGAAAAATCTACAGATCAGCGCAAGCCAGCCAGGAATAAAAAGAAATAGGCCGAATGACTTTCAGGCATCGCTCGACACTGACAAGCCAAACTATCGCTTTGTCATGAAAGGCGATTCGCTGTCCATTGATGATCTGCAGATCTGGGAACTGAAGTAAAGTCGATCGTACAGCTTTAGGTGCCCGCAGTGATGTCCCGGGCAAGGTGCGATCGACTTCATGTATTGATTTTGCAGTGCATTTGTATCGAAAGTATCACTGCATTCGCGGAAACCAGCCGCCGGGTTTGAAACATGAGTTTCTACTGCTGGAGTCATTGAGTCGGCATGTGTCGGACTTGTCAGCATCGTTCGATTCCACGCAACCTCAGCTCGTAAGGCACTCACAGATGTCCCAGCAGAGAGCGGCGGGAAAACTCAGGATGATGACCAGTCAGCACGTGTTGCTCCGGTAGTTCATTATGAAGTTGTTCAGACATACTTTTCTCCTCGAATCACACTCACAGTGGAAAGGTAAGCCACGACGGCATAGCGTTCAAAATACTCGGTTGAGAGAACAAGGAGCAGGCGATCGGCGACTTCAGCAGAAACGATCGTTTCCAGACGAATGTTGGCCCCGAAAATCTCGCCGACACGTCGTTGTCGGCTGCCTTCTCCGTCGGCATCCGTGATTGTGAAGCCCTTGGCTCCTGCATCGCGAACATCCTGGATGAGTCGCTCCTTGAGGACTGACTCGGCAATTACGGTGAGCAGACACAATGGGACAGTTTTCATAAGGGTCGCTTCCTGATTACTGGCAAAGCCTTTTGGAAATCTCGAAGTAAATTGGAATCCCCGCCAGCAGATTGAACGGGAAGGTGATGGCCAGAGCGGCAGTCAGGTAGAAAGTGGGATTCGCCTCCGGCAAAGTCATGCGTACAGCGGGCGGCGCCGCGATGTACGAGGCACTCGCTGCCATCGTCGCCAGGACGGTACAACCTCCGACCGACAATCCCGCCAGTGATCCCAGCCAGGCTCCCAGCGTCCCGTGGAGAATCGGCATCGCAATTCCAAAAGCCAGGAGAAAGAATCCGGCTTTCTTCAGATCGCCCAGTCGGGAGCCGGCGGCGAGTCCCATCTCCAGCAGAAAGATCGTCAGCAGTCCCTTGAAGAGTCCTTCGAAAACCGGCTGAACCGGCTTCCAGCCTGTTTCCCCGACTGCGGTCCCGATCACCAGACCTCCCACCAGCAACAACATCGATCGCGACGTCAGTAATTCATGCATGATCTCTTTCACCGGCCGCGGCGGGGTTGCATTTCCATCAGTTCCGTTTGTTTTCGCGTTCGCCGCCATTTGGAAAGCTCCGATCGCGAGGGCAATCTGGATCCCGGGGATCTCCAGCAGCGTGAGCAGCGTCGGCATGAATCCTTCCGCAGGAGCCCCGACAGAAGTTGTAAATTGCTGCGCTGCGATAAACGTCACCGCCGACACTGAGCCGTAGTGAGCCGCAATTCCGGCGGAATCCGCAATGCTGAACTTTCCAAGTCGTCGCAGCACCAGATAGGCCGAAACGGGCGTCAGACATCCCAGAAGAATGGTGACAAAGGCCGGACCTGAAATCGAGGCTATCGAGCTGTGGGAAAGCTCAACGCCTCCCTTCAGACCAAGAGCAAACAGAAGATAAATTGAGAGACCTGTGTAGAGATCCCGCGGAAGTGCCAATTCGCTGCGAACCAGCCTTGCGAAAACTCCCAGCGCAAACGACAGTGTCAGTGGCGAACAGAGATTGATCCTGAGAACATCCAGCATGGAAACCCGCCTCACATTTTGCGAACAATAAAACACGAAAGGTGTTTCGTGTATTATTTATCGCCATTCCGAATCGGGCACAAGAGCAACGCCAATGAAAAAGCGAAAAAAAGAAGATTCCCGGATTCCGCAGCCTGTTTCGGTCAGAGTGGAGCCCTCAAAGGTGACGGGCTGGACGTTTCTGACAAACCACACACACGTTCTGTTGTGTCTCTACCGGAACCCGGAAATCACGCTCCGCGAAGTCGCCGTGCTGGTCGGGATCACCGAGCGCATGGTGCAGAAGATCGTGGCCGAGCTGGTCGAGGCAGAGTTCCTGGAGGTCACCAAGATCGGCCGCCGCAACACGTACCGGATCTCGGTGGACAAGAAACTACGGCATCCTCTGGAGTCTCACCGCAGCATCGGAGATATGCTCGAAAATCTCAGCAGCGGCTGAAGACGACAACTCAGCAGGTGCGGTCAGCGACAGAGAATCGACATGCTTCGGTTCTGCAGACAACGAGCGAGAACAGCAGGAATGACAATGGTTGAACGATTGACACTGACGAAACCAGACGACTGGCATCTGCATGTACGCGATGGAGCATTGTTGCACCGGGTAATGCCCGATAGTGCTCGGCGATTCGCGCGCGCGATTATTATGCCCAATCTGTCGCCGCCGATCACCACCACTGAGCTTGCTCGTCAGTATCGCAACCGCATCCTGGCAGCAGTCCCGGAAGGCCTCCGCTTCCAGCCGTTGATGACACTTTATCTGACAGACGAAACGGCACCGGCGGACATCGCCCGAGCGAAAGCGAGTGGGTTTGTGCACGCCGTCAAATGGTATCCGTCCGGCGCGACTACGAATTCTGAAAACGGAGTGCGGGAGATTACGCGATGCTACCCGGTCCTGGAGGCTCTGGAAGAACAGGGCTTGCCGTTACTGGTGCATGCCGAGACGACAGCTCCCGATGTCGATGTGTTTGATCGTGAAGCAGTTTTCGTCGATCGCCAGTTGACCCCGGTCATTCAGCGGTTTCCAGGATTGCGCGTGGTGGTCGAACATGTGACGACTCGGAATGGCGTGCAGTTCGTGCGAGATGCCTCGCCCCTGGTCGGTGCCACTATCACGGCCCATCATCTGATCCTGAATCGCAACGCGCTCTTCGATGGCGGATTGCGGCCACATCACTATTGTCGGCCGGTTCTGAAACGGGAATCGCATCGGCAGGCGCTGGTTGAAGCCGCTACCAGCGGCGACGCAAGTTTTTTTCTCGGGACTGACAGCGCGCCCCATCTACGCCGGGCTAAGGAATCTGCCTGCGGTTGCGCGGGCATCTACACCGCACACGCAGCCATTGAACTGTACACAGAGGTCTTCGATCAGGCCGATGCCCTGGATCGTCTCGAGCCTTTCGCCAGTTTTCACGGCGCTGACTTCTACGGATTGCCCCGCAACACCGAGCAGATCACATTGTTGAAAAAGCCATGGCGGGTGGCCGAATCGTTCGACGTGGATGAGGATACCTTAGTCCCGATGCGAGCGGGCGAATCGGTCGCGTGGCAACTGGCGGGAATTGAGACAAATTAGCTGGCCCCGAAGAATGATCCAGAGATCCGCTCAGCGACGAATATGGCCCGACGAAGCAATTCCTTGACAGATGGCGAGCGATGCGATCGTCCACCGCCAAACAGCTCTCCGCCCCAGCCGTCGTGCGGTCCCTGCGACCAATAGGCGCAGGGTGCCGGTCGACTCTGCTCCCGCAATTGTATGCCTCTCGACTTTGACGCCAATCGTGGTCAGCACGATATTTACGCCAAAACAACAGGAACCAAACCAGAC
>JAYTAK010000679.1:0-3655 GCA_043737515.1 Candidatus Kuenenia sp.
CGATGTCGCGCGACTGACGCCTGAAGATGCGATGCATGTCGCCAGTGTCAGCGAACACGGCAGCTATCATGTGGATTCGTTCAGCAGTGTTGATCAGCCTGGAAAAGTCGTCGTCCGCAATGCGAGCGGCAGCGAACTCCGCGTGCTGTCGGAGCCTGTAGCTGTGCCGCGCGACAAGTATGCGTTCGGCACGGTGGAACTGCGCGATATTCCGATGGCGGATGGTTCGACGACGAAAGCAATTTTCGTGCTGCCTCCGGATTTTGATCCGGCGACACGTTATCCTGTGTGGCTGCGAACGTACGGTGGCCCGCATCATCCTCAGGTAAAAAACGCCTGGGGAAACCGGATGCCCGATCATCTGCTGGCAAATCAGGGGATTGTCGTCATCATCTGGGATCCACGCACGGCGAGCGGTTACGGGGCGAAAAGCGCGTGGCAGGCCTATAAGCAACTGGGTGTGGAGGAGACGAAGGATCTGACCACTCTCTGCGGCTGGCTGTCAGATCAGTCATGGGTCGATGCAAAGCACATTGGCTTGAGCGGTCACAGCTATGGAGGTTACTTTACCGCGTACGCCATGACGCATTCTGACAAAATCTGTGCCGGAATTGCCGGCGCGCCGGTGACAGACTGGGTCAACTATGATTCGATTTATACGGAACGTTTCATGTCCACTCCGCAACTCAATCGTGACGGCTATGAAAAATCATCCGTGGTCGCGGCTGCGTCAAACCTCAGCGGACGACTGTTGATTCTGCACGGCCTGAAGGACGACAACGTACACCCAGAGAATTCCGTGCAACTCGTCCATGCGCTGCAAAAGGCGGAGCGGCAGTTCGAAGTGATGTTCTATCCGACGTCTCGCCACGGAATTTACGGCAGCCATTACAACAAACTGTGCTTCAACTTTATCGTTGACGCGATGGGGAAATCCGAAGCCAGACAGCCATAGACCGCCGGAAGATATTGAAAGACCACATGTCAACTGGTGAATCCAAAAGACCCCTGGTTCCGATTTCATTCAGCGCCAGCAACGTGTTGCAGTTGCTGGCAGCGCTGGCCTGTTTTCTGGCGGCGTTTGTGCTGCCGGCCAACTTTCCGGAACTGGACGGAACGACAAAGACGTTGTTTCTGGTGCTGGGCACCGGATTCGTTGTCGTCGCCATCCTGTCGATGCTGCTTCGCCCGTGGCTGACCGTGATCGCTCAGAAGATTGGCATTCGATCCCGCATGTTGCTGCCGCGCGAAGGCATCGTCTATCTGGGAATCATGCTGGTGATCGCTATCGCGGCGCTCACGGGCGGCAATCCTGATACCGGCAACATGCTGCTGCTCATTTTCGGCATGATGGCCGGACCGTTTGTGTTAAACGGCTGGGTCGTGGTGGCGATGCTGGCGCGAGTGCAGGTGACTCGGCATCTGCCTGTTTGCGTTTCAGCGGGGTCCTGGTTTTCCGTCGAAATCCGGATGAAGAACGATAAACGGCTGCTGTCGTCGAGACTGGTTGAAGTCCGTGACGTCGTACAGGGACGCAAGATCCGGGAAGAAGGCAAAGTTGTCTTTGTACGCATCGCGCCGGGCGAGCAGCGTTCGGCACATTATGACATCTGCATTTCGCGCCGTGGACTGTATCAGTTCGGGCCGCTGCGTTTGAGTTCTCGCTTTCCGCTGGGCATCGGTGAACGTGGCCATGTGGTGTCTGCCGACGACGAAGTCATTGTGCATCCGAAGATTGGACGACTCCTGCCAGCGTGGAAGCGTCGCGAGCGCGAACTGGCTGAATCCGCGAGTCGTGCGAACGCGCGACTGGGTGTGTTCGATGACGAGTTTCACGGCATCCGCGAATACCGTTCCGGGGACAATCCGCGTGCCATCCACTGGCGCAGTTCGGCTCGGCACGGGCACATTATGGTGAAAGAACACGAACAGCATCGGGAGGCTGATCTGATTGTGCTGCTGGATCTTTACTCGTCAAAGGAGTTTTCGGAACCGCTTCAGGAACGCGCGATCAGCCTTGCCGCCACGATCTGCGTCGAACAGACGCGGCAGTCGTCATCGGGGCGTTATCGGCTGATGATTGCGGGCAAAGATTTTCAGAGCGTGGAATGTGCCGGTTCAGCCGGTTTTCGCGACGCGGCTCTGAAAGAACTGGCGGTTTGCGAGTCGTCTGCGAAAGCGCAACTGGCGTCGATGCTGTTGGCCGTCTGTCAGGGCTATCTGGCTCCGAACAGCCGCTTTGTACTCATCACGCCGCGACCTGAAGCCGCACGGTTGCTGGCCGATTCGATCGCTCAGGAAAATCTGCGGAATGAGCAACAGTTCATTGGGCGGCTGATGATTGTCACGGCGGATGAGCAGACGCTGATTGCCACTCTGGCAATGGATGCGGACGCCGTTCCCGCTGTCCATGAAAAATTGACAACAGAAGCGAAGTCGTTCTCAACAGGATCGAGCAATCGTTTGTTGGCAGTCACCGGTTTGACCAGTGCCGTCGATCCGGTCCTGGACACAAGTGACCGAAAACTGCAGTCGGCTTTCTATCGCAGTATCACGCTCACCACGGCCACGGCCGGCCTGGTGCTGTGTCACAGCGAGGGGAATTTCTTCCCTGCCGTTCTCACCCCGGTCGTGGCCGTCATCGCCTGGATTTTCGTCGATCATTTGAAGTGGATTCGACTGCCGACATGGCTCGCCAACGCATGTGGTCTGATAGCGCTGGCACTTTCGATGCGCGAATTCGGCCAGGGTACGGTGGAAGGCAAGTTGTTGTCGGGCGCGCATATGCTGGTGTACCTGACCTGCATTGTCCTGTTGATGCAGAAGGGGCATCGTCAATACTGGTGGCTGCTGGCCTTGACATTGCTGCAGATGGCGGTGGCTGCCGTGCTGAAGACGGGTGTGTTCTTTGGCGGTTCCATGCTGCTGATGATGGCATTGTTGTTGTGGACGCTGTCCGTGTTCTCGCTGTATCGTGTGATGGATCTGCATGTTCGTCGAATCGCGAACCGCGAGGAGTCGCGTAAACGCCCACTGCAGGACTCAGCTTCAGTCGTGAAATCACTGGAGAAAAATGGCGGGGATGCATTGATTCAGGTTCGCGACGGACTACAGCGGGATACGGCTGAAACATGGGTCGGCTGGCGGTTTCGCAGCATGGTGAGCGGCTCGTTTGTGGTGTCGCTGATTCTGGCGGTGTTTGTGTTCGCCGCGTTCCCTCGCGTCTGGGTTCCGGGAGCCGCCTCGTTTGCCGCGGATACAGCAGGCGAAAGTGGAGCGGGTACCAGAAGCGGCTTCAATAACACGGTGACGCTGGGGCGTGTCGGACGTATTCAGCTTAGCCAACAGCGCGTCCTGTTTTTCAGCGTCACCAGCGTGAAGACCGGACGACCCGTGTCCGCCGAGCAGTTTGAGTCTGCTATCGATATGGATGAAGTCCGATTTCGAGGCAACGCTCTGGGATTCTACAATGACGGAACATGGAGCGTCGGCATGCCAGGGCGCGAGTTTTCGCCTCCGGAGTATTCGAAGGACCTGCTTGAGGCCAGCGCCAGACCGAGTCCGGAATTTCGGGTTGAGATCACTCAGGATGCACCGGTCGGCATCTATGCGTTTGCTCCGTATCCCGTGCTGAGCGTCAATGTCACAGGCAGCA
>JAYTAK010000680.1:0-8322 GCA_043737515.1 Candidatus Kuenenia sp.
TTCGACACTCACCGGTCGGAAGGTTATTGCTGTGCGTTATGACACCGTCATTATCGGTGCCGGGATGTCCGGCCTGTCCGCTGGCGTGCGTCTGGCGTACTTCGAGAAGAACGTCTGCATCCTTGAGCGTCACACCACGGTTGGCGGTTTGAATTCTTTCTACCGCCTGCGAAAGCGTAACTACGACGTCGGCCTGCATGCCGTCACGAATTATGCAGAGCCTGGTACCAAGCAGGGGCCGCTCAGCAAACTTCTGCGCCAGTTGCGAATGAAATGGGAAGACTTCGACCTCCGCCCGCAACTTCGATCGTCAATTGTTTTCCCGGACTGCGCGCTTCACTTTACGAACCAGTTCGGCTTTTTCGTCGAACAAATCGCCGCCGCGTTTCCACAGCAGATCGATGGTTTCCGCAGGCTGGTGGCTCGCATCGCCGAACACGACGCGCTGGATCTGGAGCGTTCGGCCCTGTCCGCCCGGCAGGTTGTGTCGGAATACATTCGCGACCCGCTGTTGATCGACATGATCTTCTGTCCGTTGATGTTCTATGGCAGCGCGACGCCGCGCGATATGGACTTCAATCAGTTTGTGATCATGTTCAAAAGTATCTTTCACGAAGGTTTTGGCCGACCCTTTGACGGCATTCGGCTCATTCTGAAACGCCTGGTCAAACACTTCAAATCTCTGGGCGGACACCTGAAACTTCGCGCAGGCGTGCAGGAGATTCGGCAGACAAACGGTAAAGCGACATCGGTGCTGCTGGACGACGGAACAGAAATCGAAGCCGACAATATTCTGTCATCGGCGGGTGTGGCGGAGACCATGCGGATGGTCGATCCCAACGCCCCGCTGATGAAAGCCGAACCGGGTGACATTTCTTTTGTCGAATCCATCAGCGTGCTCGATTGCGAACCAGCGTCGCTGGGGCACCGCGATACGATTGTGTTTTACAGCGATTCCAAAGATTTCCATTACGAACGTCCGAACGTGCCTGTCGATCTGCGAAGCGGCATCGTGTGCTCGCCGAATAATTTCGACTATTCGCAGCCGCTGGAAGATGGGCGAATTCGCATCACGGCTCTGGCAGATCCACATTACTGGCTGAATCTGCCTGAAGAAGAATACATCGCTGCCAAGGATTACTGGAACTCACAGATCATCCAGAGTGCCTTAAAGCACCTGCCGGATTTTCGTCCGCATGTGATTGATACTGACGTCTTTACTCCGCGTACAATTCGACGCTACACCGGCCATCTCAACGGCTGCGTCTACGGCGCGCCGCAGAAATTTGTGAATGGCCTGACCTCGGTGCGCAATCTGTATCTCTGCGGAACCGATCAGGGTTTTCTCGGCATCGTGGGCGCGATGCTCAGCGGGATCACGATTGCCAATCGCTATCTGCTGAAATGAGTAGTTTTCAGTGTTCAGTGTTCAGTGTTCAACAGCGGGAACACATCTGCGAATCAGCTATCTGCTGAATTAGCGGAAGCGACTGACAAAGATGGCGAGCCCTGGGTGTCAACCTCCGATTTTTGCCAGACACAGGATCAAATTGCAGTAACAGGGGACTGACGTTCCCCGCTCGCCGGGAAGAGTTGAATGGCATCCAGCAAAGTGCTTATCATTGTCGGCGATGCGACGGAAACGCTCGACACGATGTATCCGTATTATCGCCTCATCGAATCCGGGTTTCAGCCCGTCGTCGCCGCACCGGAAAAAAGGCGGTATCAGATGGTGCTGCATGAAATAAAGCCAGGCTGGACGATCACAAAGGAATGGGAAGGCTATTCGATCGAAGCGGACGTCGCATTCAGGGACATTGCCGAAGACGAATACGCCGGGATCTTTTTTTCCGGCGGACGCGCTCCGGAATACATTCGCTACGACAAGGATCTGGTCCGCATCACGCGACATTTCTTCGCGCGCAACAAACCGATTGCGAGTGTCTGCCACGGTGTGGAAATACCCGCCTTTGCCGACTGTGTCAAAGGCCGGCGAATGGCCACAGTTCCTAAATGCCGTTTTGATCTGGAAGTCTGCGGCGGCATTTTTGTCGATGAACCCTGCGTGATCGACGACAATCTGGTCAGCGGTCGCACGTTCCACGATAACGGCCACTTCGTTGCCCCCTGGATTCGATTGCTGGAAGCAGCCCGCAGCACGCACAGTTCCAGCGGATAAAACTGCCGGAATTCATCGTGCCGATCAGATCGGTAAACGAGCAATCTTTCCGAGGCGCATTTTCTGCTGAAGTCGGCATTCCGCAGCGGACGAACTGAGACAAGGGCCAATGCGCACAGGGAGGTGCTGAATGATTCCTATGAAACTGAATGTCATACTTGTCATGGCAGGGCTGAGCTTCTGCTCCGGCTGCGCTTCGAGCGGGCTGAAGATGCCGTCTCGGGACACCTTTGCCTCTCTGGATTTCCGAAAGGGTCAATCCAGGTCTGAACTCAGTCCGGAATTCCGTGAAGCACAGAAGGAATTCAAGGTCGATGCTGAGGGAGCACTGGTGAAGTGGGCCCGCTGGCAGGAAGATGTCGGCGAATACGGTGAAGCGCGCAAGAAGTATCGCGAAATCCTCGTCGCGTATCCGGACAACATAGACGCTCAGTTGGGTCTCGCACGCATTGAACTTTCGTGCGGTCGCGTGAAGCAGGCCGAAGATATTCTCCTGGAAGTTGCCGCGAAACGCCCGACCAATGCCCCAGTCCGCCTGGAACTTGGCAGACTCTATACGCATCAGGAAGACTGGGACAAAGCCATCGCCGCGTTTGAAGACGCATCCGCGATTGACCGGGAAAATCAAGTGTGCCGCTATGAACTGGGTATTGCTTTCGCCCGTTGCCATCGATACGACCAGGCATTGGCACATCTGACCTACGCTGTCGGTGAATCGGGCGCGAACTACAACATCGGCTACATCCTGCATGAACAGGGAAATGACGCCGAAGCCGCAGAGTGGTTTGAGAATGCTCTTCAGACGCATCCGGATCCTCAAACAGCAGGAAAGACCCGCGCGATGTTAGCGCAACTGGATCCAAACAACTCGCGAGATCGAAATTCTCCACCGACGTACCCGGTGGCCAATCCCGGCAGACGGGACGTGGTCACCCGGCCGAAACAGGCAACGATCGATCAGTTTGAACCAGCATCGTTTGAAGCACCAAAGATTCAGGCGGCCTCGACAAATCGCATTCAGGCTTCTGGTGAGGTGCTGCCTTACGTGTCCAGCGAAGCGAATTCGCAGCCGTCTGCTCAGCCGTCAATGCTGTTGCCGCCAGTCACTCAGCAGCCTGCTCAGTACGGAATGGCCAGCCAGAACATCCAGCCGACGCGAAACGCAAACGCCGACACTCCATTCAAGACCGTATCGCATTCTGCGCCACAGGCACCAGTCGGCCAGCCCGCCGCTTCAGGAAATCAACTGCCGCAGTGGCGTGGAGCCGGTCAGCAGCCTCCGGTTACTCAGGGGGCAACCCCTGGACCGACGAAATGGCGTGGTCGATAGTGCGATGATTGAGACTTCACGGGAAATAACCGCCAATCATGGTTTGGTTTTGGGGGTACAGACTCAAGCCGATTACTTCGTCCTGTTTGAATTTGCGACTCACGGCTGAGCGTCCAGCGACGTGGCTTCATCTGCGGAGATCAGTTTGTCGCCATCGCTGTCGATTTGCATGAATTGCTGAGCCGTTCCCAGGAACTCACGCGGCGAAACGTCGCCGTCCTGATTTCGGTCCATCCGGCGAAACCATTCCGGACCACTCAGGGATTCTGAGCCAGGCAGAATGGCGTCTCCCGCTCCCATCTGCATGGTCATGCTGTCCATTTGTCCGGAAGTTCGTCGAAACTCGGGACGGCCCAGACTGATGGCAAGAACAAACTCCGTCCCCAGTTCTGAATCCGCGAACTTATGATCCTGATTGAAGTCGTAAGGATTCAGAACGCCGCTGCCGGAACGCATTTCCCGAACGGACAGACGTCGGTCGCTGTTCCTGTCCAATAATCCGAACAGCGTCTTCCCGTCCTGCTTCACGGACACCTGCACACGACTGGCAGTGGCGATCTGGTCGCGTTTGGCAAACGAAAACACTTCCTCGCGCGTGACCATCGCGTCGCCGTTAAAATCCACGGCGGCAAAGTCGGCTCGGACTCCCGCGCGATTCAGTGCCTCCGTCATGCCGGAGAACTCGCTTTCATTCAGGTACTGATTCTTGTCGCCGTCAGACATGACAAATGTCTGACCCAGATATCCCTGCGAGTTGCGACGATCATTGGCGCTGCCGCCCAGTGCGATCACCGTCAACGGCAGTCCGTCGATCGCCAGACCGTATTGTCCGAACGTCTGTTTTGCGACAGGCTTGCAGAACGCTGCTGCTTCCCGATCCAGCGCGACTTTGATGTTACTGGTATTTGCCTGGACGGACAGACTGACTTCCATGACCATGTGGAATCGCGGTTTCTCCACCACGCCTAGCACATCGTCAATTGACAACTTCCTGTCCGGCGATCCGGGAACCTGGCTGCCCCCGCTGCGTTGCCGGAGCAATTCCTCTGAAATCTGCCCCTCAGTGCCATAGCGCTGCACGATTCGTTCGGCGGCGCGCTGAGCGGATTCGCGATCGATGACGTGGAAGAACGGCAGACTCACGGCGTCCGGAGCGACTGCGGCATTCTGACTGCGTGGATCGCGATACGGCAACAGTTCAGAAACGCTGAAAGTTTCGTCATTGTCAAGATCCCGAAAACGAAGCGTCCGCGACGATGCCGTCAGCTCGTCGTCCGAAATCGCTCCGTCGTAGTCGGTATCCAGCAGGGATGCCAGTCGCACTGCGTCGTCGGCTGGCTGCGGCTGGGCGATCAGGTCAAAAGCACGGGGAATTCGCGTGCGCAACCATGCGATGAAATCATCGACAGCCACGTCGTTTGTTGCCGCTTTCATTGCCTGCAGAATTTCTGTCGAGTTCTTGACGCCAGCCAGCGATTTGATGCTCTCGGTGAGCAGATTCAGTTCGGCCTCGTTGAGTCGCCCCGATCGATCAACATCCATGTCGGTTGCCAGAAAACGAGCGACCCATTGGCGATATGGGATTCGGCTCACCGTCAAATGCAGATCGACAAACACAGGACCAACCGGAGCCAGCACGATTAAAGTGGCCCTGTCGGACATGCTGGAATCCTGCCCGGACACACCGAATACCGTGCCGGGGGCGAGCAATGGGCACAGGAGTGCGGCGATCAGAACGGGGTAGCGGGAGCTGGTTTTTCTGATCGATGTCATTGTGAACATAGTAGCCTCCGCGAAGGGCGGAATGAAAAAGTGAGGCATCGCTGTGTTGTAGCCGGGGAATCTCAGTCGGCGGAGCGACTGAGCTACGTAGGCGATGTCGCTCCGCGACTCGCATTCCTGTCAACGTCGTTCGAATAAAAGGCCACATGGCTTTTCGTAACAAGTTCTCCGTGTCGAAAACTCAGCGGTCTGCCCTCGCGGTCGCGAAAACTACGAATCTTCAAGACTCCGATTTAAGCCTCCGCACAGAACAGAGTCCTCCGGAACGCTTTTTAGTCTAACGGTTCCAGACGATGCTGTCGCGTGACAGACACATCGTTGCCGAACGGCATCATGTGTTGATCTGTGGCAACCTGCGACGTTTTCACGTTGGCAAAAAGGCCAGTTGTTTGCGGTCTTTTACACACTTTGCGCTCATGGCATCGTTTTTGTTAAGTCAATCAGGAGCGGACTGAATCAGGCATTTCGAAATGGCTGTCGGTGGACGCCAAAGTGTGCCGCAAACGGCATGTGAGTCAAATTGGCTATGCACAATTTGAATGATCGACGGAGGTGGCACGGTGAAGGTTCTTGACGTCGCTTTAATCTGCAGCGGATCTCCGGGATTCCTCCGCAGTCTGGGCAGTCTGCTCGCAGGTCGCTGCCGACTGATGGAGTGCTATTCGATTCCCGAAGCCACTCAGATGATTCAACTGCACTCACCGGACTTCTCAATTTTTGATGTTCGGTCGTGTTCTCCGCAGCAACTTGCTCGCACATTTGCGGCGATCAGCAACATCAAATCCGGTCAGGCCGTTTTGATTTGCGTTCCCGATCAGCTTCACATTGACCGCATTCCACAGGAAGTTTTTCAGTTTTGTCGCATTATCGAGTTATCAAACCACGATGAAAATTATCACGAACTGGTTGAAGAGATTCTTTCGCCATCTGCCACCAATACCGGATCGATCCCAGGCGGGAACCAACCGGATTCATCCAGCACATCTGACGCTGCAACCAAAGCATCTGCTTCCGCGCCGGACGCGATGAATTGGGTCGATCTGCCGAAGGTTGCAAAATCGGTCAGCCCGGTGGCTCCACCAGGCCACAAGGCAAACGCTGCTACAATCGACCCAGGCAGCATGGCTGAACGGTTTCGTACGCGAACGCCTGAACTTCGCACGATGCTGCGGCGTCTGGAAGTTGCCGCCCGCCACAACGTGACAATCCTGCTGATCGGCGAAACCGGTTCAGGCAAGACGCATCTCGCCAGCCTGATTCATGAAATGTCACTGCGGTCCAGTGATCCGTTTCTGCACGTCGCCTGCGGCGCGCTGCCGGGTGAACTGATTGAAAGCGAATTGTTTGGCCATGTGAAGGGCTCCTTCACAAGTGCGCATGCGGACAAGGAAGGTAAGTTTCTGGCGGCCGGACACGGCACGATCCTGCTGGACGAAATTGACGTCCTGACCCCGGATCAACAGGTCAAACTTCTGCGCGTCATTGAGAAAGGCGAATTTGAACCCGTCGGATCGAATCGCACAATTCTGGTGAAGGCCCGCATTATCGCCGCGAGTAATCTGCAACTGCAGCCGCTGGTTGAACAGGGGCGATTTCGCCCGGACTTGTATTATCGTCTCAACACGTTGAGCTTTACGCTTCCACCGCTGCGAAAACGTATGCCAGACATCGAACCGCTGGCGCGCTATTTTGTGCATCGCCATGCGTCGCAACTGGGAATCGAAGTGGTTGAGATCACTCCCGAGTTCCTGGATTGCCTGCTGCAATACCCATGGCCAGGGAATGTCCGCGAAATGGAGAATGCCATCCGCAGCGCGGTGATTTACAGTCGCGACGGAAAAATGACGGCTGACACATTGCCGACACATGTCGTCGATTGCATTTCCGGTCCGGCCAATGATCCCTCTGTCGCCGCGTTTTTCGCGGTTCGCAAGGGGGAATCATTGGAGAATCGCATTGAAGTGACTGAAAAAGACATCATTGAACAAGCGTTGCTGAATAACAACTTCAGTCGCACAAACACTGCCAAACATCTGAAAATCAGCCGCGTGACACTCTACAACAAGATGCGAAAGTACGGAATCTTACCAGAACGGTAGTCGATGACGTATCTCACCCGGACTACGGATTCAGAATAGTTTGCCAGAACCCTTGACGCCCCGCAGTCTTCCTGAACAATACACCAGTCAGGGCCATTGTGACTGGAATCGACTGCAACGGGTTCTGCTGAGTTACCGAAAAGCCGCTTGCCTTGCAAACTTTTGCAGGGCAAGTTGAAACATACGAACGATTACTTTGGCCGTCCGTGGCCACTTGAAAAGTAGATCGTCAAACAAACAGGCGAAGTTTTTTGTCCTGAAGAGAAAGAGGTTTCCGATGAAGACTATTGCAAAAATGTGTTCCGTGTGTGTCATTCTGCTGGCCGGAGTTGTTCAGGCACAGGAACTGGAACTGGCACCGATTCCTGATTTGCATATCCCGGCAGTGCCCTATGTCGATCAAGGTGTCGAGATGAGCCAGCCGATGGTCGGCGATCCAGTGGTGTTTGTGGATCCCGTAGTTTACACGGGGACAGTTTTCACCCGCGTGAAATACACGGATGTGCATGAAAAGTCCCCGTGTGCACAGCCGAAGCTCATCATGGTCAAGAATCCTTGTGCCGACGAAGGCTGCTGTGAGCCTGCCATGGTGTGCATTGAGATCTGCGTTCCGACCAGTGGTTGCGAAGAAGTCACTTGCCGTCGATTCGGAAACCGCATTCGTTACGACTATGGCAAGTACGCCGTCGATGTCCGCATCAAGCGAGACCACATCCAGGTGGATTATCAGGACTGATTTTCGTTACGGGTCAGATTCAGACTTTAGAAGTCTCACAAAAGGTGACCGTTATTTGCGGTCACCTTTTTTTGCGCGGCAGGGACTCGTAGTTTTCGGCATTTAGAGATTTTGCCCGGTCCTCGTCTAGACTTGATTTTGGAGTAGGCCGGACCAGGCGGAGCGCCGTTCCGGCACCTGTCTGACGTGCCGGAAC
>JAYTAK010000681.1:0-3653 GCA_043737515.1 Candidatus Kuenenia sp.
GTCCAGTGGTGACATAGCGACGGTTTAAACATGGCGGAGCGACTGAGCTGCGTAGGCGACGTCGCTCCCCGACTCGCATTCCCCTTTACGGACGCCCGAAAACAACGCCGCACGATGGGAACCATAAGTCACCAGAGACGCCATCGCCACGCTGGGACCGGGAAATCTCAGTCGGCGGAGCGACTGAGCTACGTAGGCGAACCTTTCCCGGCGAGCCGTGGTCTCTTGGCATAGCCTTTGCGTTTGCCAGAATAATCAGTGGCCGGGTTTTCTGAGAACAGATTCCTCCAGGGCTCCGAAAAATGTTACGAGAAACAGAGAATACACTGGTGGCAGCGTCCGCCAGGAACGATCGAAATGATCGTCCAAACCCGCACTTTGGCGCCGAAACGATGCCAGCTTTGCAGGCGTTGACAGCTCAACAATCGGGCATGCGTCGCGAAGCTGGCAACATCATTCACAAGGCAAGTTACCACAATCGACTTCTGGCCATCGGTTCAGTAGCCGCGGAGCACCGGTCACTCAGTTTTGGCCAGTGGGCGCAGATTGCTTGCGGCATCCGCCAGAGAATGGAAGCCGTCTCGGCGTGTTTCGATCAGGTTTTCAAGGGACTTGCGCTGCCGGAATTTCTCGTTCAGAATTCTGCTGTCGTCCGGTTGCTCCGCACATTCACAAACCAGATCGGAGAAGTCACGCGACAATCGATTTCGTGGGGATGGCTGACCTCGACCGACTTATACATTGCCACCAATGGCCGGATCATGGTCATGGATCAAAACCTGTCGTCTCCCACGGGTATTGAGCTTCTTGCCAGACTGATCGATCGGACTCGCACAGAATCCATCACCGCGTTTAATGATCTGGGTCGCTGGATGGCGGACTCCGTGAGTATGTACAGCGGAGGGGCCGATGCGTCCATGGTCGTGCTTGATCCGTGTCGGTACAATCCAACGTTTCGCGAAAACGAATTCCTGGCGCGTATGATCGGGGCGCAGATCGCGCATCCGGGCGAACTGGTGGTCACAAAGGACGGCGTGGAACTGGTGTCAGGAATCAAGCGAACAAGAATCCACACGATTGTCCGCCGCGTCGATGACGATCTGCTCGACCCCAATTGCTTCCGTCCGGATTCGCTGGTCGGGTTGCCGGGACTCTGCAAGGCATGGAAAGACGGTCGGGTGAATCTCGTGAACCCGCCGGGCAGCAGCGCGGCCAGCATTCGCAGTTTTGTGCAACTGGTGCCCACGATGATTCGTGAGTTTCTGGGTGAGGAACCTGCGCTGCAGATCGCTTCGTCACAGGAATGCTCCGCACCTGAGGCAATGCAGGAATTGATCACAGATCCGACTCGGTTCGCCGTGCGGACCAACGATCCGATGCATCCTGCAAGGCCGTATTTCGGAGATGCGGCCTCGACGGCAGAAACGCTGTCGATGTTCGACAACGTTCGCCGCGACCCGTCAAAGTTCGTCATGCGTTCGCTGCTTCCGAAGTCCGAGGTGCGAGGATTCAATGTCCGCGTGTTTTCCAGCATGGGCAAAGGCTTCTACATGCCCCGGTGTGGCATAGGTCGCGAGTGCCAGTCTGACGGCGGAGCCACGCTCGCTATCAACGATGATGTGTCGGCTTGTTTTGTGGGCTGAGCAGCCGGAGTCGACTGCGGAAGAATGTGAGTTCCAGTGTGAAGCACGGCTGGCCCGCCATTTTATGCGATGTGGTGGGCCTGCGCTCCGCTGGTCCCACCCTACGAATTTACTAACGGGCCGGCGCTCACACGGTCCTCTCCACGAACCACACCCAAAAATCGGCTTGTCCTGGTTCAGGTGTTTCATTGACGGGTACGCCCGCTGTAGAATGCAGGGGTAGAGATTTCTGCTCCCGCCATTTTCCCCGCCTGAATTCTTACCCCGAATCCCACGCATGACGCCGCGCAGCGCAACAACTCCTGTCGCTCAGATCCGATCTGCCTCACGCCGCCATTTGCTGCAGATTGGATACTCCGGTTTGATGGGACTTGGCGTGCATTCGGTGTTGCCGAGAAGATCAGCGGCTGCCCAATCATCGCCCCCAGTCGCTGCGCCGCGGGCGAAGTCGTTGATCATCGTCTTCTGCACGGGGGCGATCAGTCATCACGACACGTTCGACATGAAACCGAACGCGCCTAAGGAGATTCGGGGCGAGTTCAATCCGGTTGCCACCTCTGTGACGGGGACTCAGATCTGCGAACACCTGCCGCGCCTCGCTGCCCGCGCCCATAAGTACGCGCTGATTCGCAGTCTGTCGCACAAAGACAACAATCATCTGATGTCAACGCACCATGTCCTGACGGGGCATCTTCAGCCCGGTGCCTTCTTTGACAAAGTCGCCTCCCGCGATGACTGGCCATGTTATTCGGCCGGTTGTGAATATCTTCGACCGCGAAGCGATGGTATTCCGAGCGGAATCAATCTGCCGACGTTTCTGATGTCGTCACCGCTGACATGGCCAGGTCAGCACGCCGGTTTTCTGGGATCCAAATATGATCCATGGCAGATCGTCGGCGATCCGAATCGTTCAGACTTTCGAGTCGATACGTTGACGCTGGCTGAGGGCACTGATGCGACGCGCCTCGATCAGCGCCGCGGTTTGCTCAAGGCACTCGATCAGCAGACTGACGTTTCTTCTGACATCGGTGCGGATCGGATGACGGAAGATCAGAGGCTGGCGTTTACGATGTTGTCGTCGGGGCAGTTGTCGCAGGCATTTGAATTGAATCGGGAAACGGATGCCGTGCGGGATCGCTACGGGCGCCATGCCTTTGGCCAGTCGTTACTGCTGGCTCGTCGACTGGTGCAGGCGGGTGTCCCGATTGTGCAGGCCAACATGGGGCCCGTGCAGAACTGGGATCATCATCAGGCGATCTTCACAACCCTCAAGGGGCGCATGTTGACGCCGCTCGATCAGTCCGTGTCGGCGTTGCTCGATGATCTGGATGAGAGCGGACTGCTCGACCAGACGATGGTCATGTTACTGGGTGAGTTTGGTCGCACACCGAAGATCAATAAGGATTCCGGCCGCGATCACTGGGGCCCTTGTTTCACTGGCCTGTTCGCCGGTGCCGGAGTGCTCAGCGGCAAGGTCATTGGCCACTCGGACGAGACTGGTGCCTACCCGGCATCCGCTGCATTTTCCCCCGACGACATCGGCGCGACCGTCTACACAGCGCTGGGCATAGATCCACATGCTGTGGTGCATGATCGGCTCAATCGCCCTGCGCACCTGAATCAGGGCAAGGTGATCGAGGCGTTGTACGGCGATGTCAGTGCTTGAAGTGGTATCGCTGACTATGTGGATTGGCTGAACATCAAGAAAAGACGCCCGGACAATTCCTGTCCGGGCGTCTTTGTTCGTTGAAAGTGGAGGCGACTCTCATTCAGAACTTAAATCACTGAATTGAAAAGCCTTTCAGGTGGCTGTTCGTTTTGGCGTACTCATCGAGCTTCGCCTTGTAGTCCAGTGTCGGGTTGGTCACTCGAAAACTGCACACCTGATTTCCAGGATCAGTCTGAATGTCGGAAATGCCATCAATTTTTGTCAGATCGCTTCGCACGGAAGCGGCACAGCCACCTCACGTCATATTCGGCACGCTCAGAGACACAAGAACTCCCTCGGCC
>JAYTAK010000682.1:0-3652 GCA_043737515.1 Candidatus Kuenenia sp.
GTCTGCCATGCGCGGATGCGAAACTGGATCTTTGTCAAGGTCATGACAGATCAGCCGGGGCTGTTCGGCTGGGGCGAAGCGACGCTGGAATGGCACACACGCGGCGTGGTCGGTTCGATTGAGGATCTATCGCAGTTGTTGATTGGCGAAGACCCAACGCGAGTCGAACATCTGTGGCAGATCATGTGGCGACAGCACTTTTGGCACGGAAGCGGAATCGTGCGTTCGACCGCGATCGCCGGGATCGATCTGGCATTGTGGGACATTATTGGAAAGATTCACGGAGTCCCATGCCATAAGCTTTGGGGTGGCCCCGTGCGAGATTCCATTCGGCTGTACTGTCACCTTGGCGGCGGCGACATGAAGAGCTTTTACGAGACGCCGGTTGATAACGCGAAGCGGTTTGCTGAACTGGCTCAAAAGGCCGTGTCGGATGGCTTTACGGCGTTCAAGTCGATGGCCGTACCACCCACCATGCCGATCGAGGGCCGGAAGCCCGTCAAGGTGGCCGAAGCGTGCGTCGCCGCCATGCGCGATGCTGTTGGCGACGACATTGATATCATGGTCGATTGCCACGCTCGGCCATCGCCAGCCATGGGGCTGCAGTTTGCGAAAGCACTCGATCCCTATGGACTGTACTTTCTGGAAGAACCCTGCTGGCCCGAAAGTATTGAAGGACTGGCCGCCATCAACGCGGCTGTGACGACGCCGATCGCGACGGGAGAACGAGGCACGCATCTGGCGGCATTTCGTGACCTGTTCGCGGCCCGTGGCTGCGAAATCTGTCAACTGGATATTACCCATTGCGGGGGCTTCACTGAATCCCGCCGCGTGGCTGCTCTGGCGGATGCGTATCGCATTGCGCTCGCACCGCATAATCCGCAGGGGCCGGTGAGTACTGCCGCGTCGCTGGAATTTGGTTTCGCCCAGCCCAGTTACATCATTTGCGAATCGGTTCACAACGATGTTCCGTGGCGACAGGACATCGTTGAAGAAGGATTCACCGTTGACGCCGCGACCCGCACAGTTGCTCCGAACACAAAGCCCGGTCTGGGTATTACGATCAACGAAGAAGAAATCCGCAAACATCCGTTTCAACAGGAAATCCCGCAGCGAGTCTTCTACCGCGACGGTGCCGCAGGAGACTGGTAGTCGCCTCCCGCCGAGTTCTCACAGTCCTCGTTCCGGGGCTCCAGCCCTGGAACGCAATGGCTTCGAGGCTCCCGCCTCCCTTGCTGGCCCGATGCGGGTGACATGGAACAAAACCGGGACTTGCGCCCGGCGGCTAGTAGATTTATGCCAACTCCGGGAAAATCAACACTGCGTCCGTGGAGGCTGGAGCCTCAGTACAGTGCGTTCCGAGGCAGGAGCCTCGGAACGAGGAAACAAGCGAAGGCGAGCGGGGGACGTTAGTCCCCTGATTGCGGTTTTGTTTTTTTTGATTTGTGTTTTTTCCGAATGTGCGACTTTGCGACATTGCATTCCCGTCGTCGTGAATCACCAAAAGTCAAATCAGGGGATTGACATCCCCCGCTCGCCGACGGACTTCTGTGCTTGCCAGAGGAGGCGGAGCCTCCATACAGTGTGTTCCGAGGCTGGAGCCTCGGAACGAGGTATACAACTCACGGATCATCAATACGAATGTCGCCACAAGACTTCCGCCATTCATCGTTTCACGGCCGCATGGGAATAGCCCGCGCTGATATCACGCCGCCGGTCGGTATTTATTCACGCAACTGGGGCGCGGCGAGACATGATGTGGCCGAATCAATTCACCGGTCGTTGACTCTCACCGCGTTGACGCTGACGCCGTTGGCGGGCGGAGCGACGCTGATTCTCGTGGACGCGGATCTTGGCTGGTGGAAGACGCCACAGACGTTTCACAACTTTCAGAAGCGGCTGCTGGATACGCTTTCGCTTGACGCTGCGAATCTGATTTTCGCGCTCAGCCATACGCATGCCGGTCCGCCGTTGATGGAAGCCGATGATGCGCTGCCGGGCAGCGATCTGCTGCGGACGTGGATGGAACATGTGTTCGCATCGACAGTGCATGTGATCCGTGAAGCGCTTGGGTCGCCGTTCGAGGCGACTCTGGACTGGCATCAAGGACGATGTGGTTTGGCGACTGTTCGCGATCTGCCGGACCCTGATCCAACCAGGAATCGCATCGTCTGCGGTTACAGCCCGGACGGAAAGCCCGATGATACTTTGCTCGTGGGACGTGTCACGGATGCGACAGATCGAATTCGCGCGACGCTGGTCAACTATGCCTGTCATCCGACAACGCTGGCCTGGGACAACACGGCGATCTCACCGGATTACGTCGGTGCCATGCGCGAAACGATTCAGCAGGCAACCGGGGCACCTGCGATGTTTTTGCTGGGAGCGTGTGGCGAACTGGCACCACGTTTTCAGTATGTGGGAGACACGGAAATCGCCGACCGCCACGGACGACAACTTGGCTTCGCGGCGCTGGCGACGTTGCACGGCATGGAGCCGCCAGGCACGCGGCTGGCCTATGTTGAAACCGTAGAATCCGGCGCGCCGCTCGCCGTGTGGAAGCATCTGCCCTGCGACTCGTCACAGGAACTGCATGCCATACAGACCACCGTTGACTTGCCACTGAAGAACTGGCCATCCGCTGAGGAATTCGAACAACAGCGACTGGCCTGTAAGGATCGAGCACTGGAAGAACGCCTTCGCCGCAAGCGCGACATACGTCGCAGCGTCGGCGATGGATCAACTTACCGTCTGCCGATCTGCGCCTGGCGACTCGGCGACGCGGTGCTCGTCGGCAGTTGTTGTGAACCATACTCCGTTCTGCAACAGGAACTTCGTCGCCGGTTTCCCGAGCACACGATTCTGTGCATGAACCTCATCAACGGATCCATCGGCTACCTGCCGCCTGAAGATCTGTATGACACTGAAATCTATCCCGTCTGGCAAACACCGTTCGATCGCGGGAGCCTTGAGGCCACGATCGAAGCGATGACCTCTGCGGTCACTGAGGTGCTGGCAGGAAGCACCGGGAGAGACACGAGGAAACACCGAGACGACAAACGAACCGGGGGTGAGGGTTGACGACATAAGACGCCGGTCTTCGATGGACCCATGCTTACTTTCAGCATTGCCCGGCCCTGACGATCAACATGGCCGATCATTGCGTCTGCGCCCCAAGATGCAGTGCCGCTTTGTGACCGACTCGCATCGTGTGGGCCAACCTGTCCGGGTACGCATTCCGGCATGCGACCATCGCCTCGCTCAGCTTTTTTCCGAGGAAATAGTCTCCGCTCACTGGTTCAATCGCCACAAATTCATCTATATGGTCCGGCTCCAGGATCTCGGACAATTGCTTTTCATAGACTAACTCAGCCTTTTGGATAAACTCTTCTATTTCCGGGGTCAGCATTCTAACCTCTCCTTGTTTGATAATGGCTTCTCATTGTACAGCTCCCAGCTCACTGGTTCAACATCGAAACACCGCGTGGATTTGCCACGCTTGTAAAACAACGCATCCCACGCCTGCAACCACCAGCAGCGTGACACAGATTTGACAAGAGTGTGACGGAGCCCCGACTTTCGGTTCGTGGATTTCGCATACCATACACACCGCTCAGTGGCAGGCTGGTAAATCAGAGTGTCACCTTCTGTG
>JAYTAK010000683.1:0-1502 GCA_043737515.1 Candidatus Kuenenia sp.
GTGGCCGTTGTGCATAGAAAAATTGAAACTCCGGAAGGGATCGCAATCATCGATCACCTCCCTGCAGCGCCGCTGCCGAGTGCGCCGTCGCAACAGACACCACCACGTGAGCAATCAACTCACGATCACTTGCCGGAAACTCCACATGCGTGCCGTCGGCCAGTGTCATTACGACTTTTGCCACCGTATCGTGTGTGCGGCTCACGCCTGGCAGAATCTGCACGAATGCTGGTGCCGACGCCAACCTGCTCGATACCCTTTCGACAGTCTTCCGGGACGGCAGACCGGCATCGGCCTGCAGCTTTTTCCGCCAAACATAAAACGCCGCCTGTGACACACCTTCCCAATCACAGAAAGCTGCAACCGTCAGATCGGAACTCTCAAACCGCTGCAACCGATCACGCCACAACGCCCACACCTCAGCACTCTTCATACGAGCCATTCGTCAGGTCTCCTGTCTGGATTCAGAAACTGGAAACCCACTACGATAAACGGCTCGTCAATTATGGTTCTGGTGTACGCTTACGAACACACGTAGGATCGCAGTAGGCTTTGCAGATCATGCCGCACGGGGATTTCTCGCGATTTGCCGCCTTTGTCGAGAAAGTGCAGGCAATACTGATCACCAGCGTCGTACAGATCTTTAAGTTTCAGTCGTGCCACCGCACCGACTCGGGACGCGGTGTAGATCAGAATTGACATGACGGCTTTGTCGCGAAGGCCGACGACATTGTCCGTGTTGATGGACGACAGCAGTTTGCGAGCCTGCTTGATTGTGATCTCGGGCGTCTTGCCTTCCAGCACCTGATATCGTTCGCCTCGCACGGACAAGGCGGGATTCAGCGCGATCGCATGTCGAGTCACCATGCCGTCGAAGAAGTGTCGGAGGCCAGCCAGAATCTGCTTCTTGCTGGCGACGGACAGCGCCAATCCATCAAGGTAGATTCCGACGTCTGCCGGTGATACTTCCTGCAATCGCCTCTGCCGCGATTCGCACCATTCCAGAAAGCAGAGCACTGCGCGGCGGTACGCTCGCCGCGTGTGTGCATTGCGAATCTTCGCGTGGAAGAATTCCTCAAACGCAAATCGAGCGCCGTGGCCAGCTTGTTCGATGATGGCGGGCAAGCTCTTTCCGCTGACGGTTGATTCAACGGGGTGCAGAATGACGTTTGCTTCTCCCCTCGGATCATATGGATGCACGGGTGCGATCAGGCCACGTTGGTTTCGCTCGCGGCCCAGTCGAGAAATACTCGCCGATGAACTCGATCCCAGCTCTGGATCGCTTCGTTCATGTCGAACCGCCCACATTGCCATTCGCGTGTCGGCATCCACAGATTCAGCAGGAACCGTGCGGAATGCACAGCATTCGCGTCGTCTGCTGATTCGGCGGCCCAGATGTCGAGCTGGTTTGGATTCCACGGCGCGACGCCCGGCGCATCGACCAATGCCGGAAACTTCACACCCAGTCCGAGAAATGCGTTGTCACTTTGTTTCATATTCCT
>JAYTAK010000684.1:0-1502 GCA_043737515.1 Candidatus Kuenenia sp.
TTTCTACTCAACACACTCCTGCCTTCCCGGATGCACCCTACATGGAATACAAACCAGCTGTTTACAACATCGGACGTGACGTCGTGACGAGCCTTGAACCGGGCCACATGAACGCAGTTCCCGCGCTGATTCTCCTTCAGCCCCATGCAACGGCGCTGATTGTGGAACCCTGACTCGATTGATGAATGTCGATTGACAAATGCTCATCGCGACGGAGCGTGATGGCTACTTTGGGTTGCGGGCGAAGCCCGCGCCAGGAGATGCGGTCAGCATGGAAGACTGGCACGCCGCTGGTTGAGAACAGGACACACGAATGAGGCATTCACGAATCCGGATTTTCCTGCTCGCGGCCACCATGGCTGCAACCGGCATCCATCGCTGTCTGGCGGACGAAGCGCCCGCAACTCAGACTGGCGAAACGATCAGTGCGCTGGATGGTGAGCGACAGCCGTTGCTGCACTGGGCTCCGGCAACCGCTGCCGATCAACCCACTCCGATGCTCGTGTTTCTGCATTCATGGAGCAGTGACTATACGCAGGACAATTCCAAGTGGCTCAAGCTCTGTGCGGAACGCAACTGGATCTGGCTGCATCCGAATTTTCGCGGCGTCAATCAGTCGCCGAAAGCGTGCGGATCACGATACGCGCGCCAGGATGTTCTTGATTCAATCACCTTCGCCCGCTCGCGGTGGAACGTTGATCCGCAGCGAATCTATCTGGCCGGCGTTTCCGGTGGAGGTCACATGGCGCTGCTGATGGCCGGGCATCATCCCGAAGAATTCAGTGCCGTGTCGGCATGGGTCGGCCCGACGGACCTTGCCGATTGGCATCGGTTCCATACCACGAATGGTGAGCCGCAGAAGTATGCCGTGATGATCGAGAAATCTCTCGGAGGTGCGCCAGGAACATCCGCCAGCATCGATGCAGAGTACCGTGATCGGTCGTCGGTTTTTCATCTGCAGCGAGTTGCCGACTTGCCCGTGAGCATCTGGGCAGGAGTCGAAGACGGTCACACAGGTTCGGTTCCCATTCGGCATTCGCTGACCGCTTACAACGCCATTGCAGGAGCGCATGGCAATCCACTGATCTCTAAGACTGAGATGCGTGAACTCAGCACGTTGAAGCGACTGACATCCCCGCTGGCATCCGACCGGGAACGCGATCAGACTCCTGGCAAATCAATTTTTCTCCGACGTTACAGCGACGAATCGATGATCACGATCTTCGATGGCGGACATGAAAGCCATCCGGACGTGGCGTTCGAATGGCTGAGCACAAAACGGCATGCCGTGACGAATGCCTCGGGGACAGAAGATTAAGAACCTGGAACCGTTCCAGAAAACTTTGCTGTTATGCCACACGACCACGAATGAGTGGATGCATCCGTTCTGCTCAGCAAACGTTTAGAGTGTTGTTTTCCTGAGAAGATTTTAGCGTGCCACTTTACTGCAGTGGCGGACCGTGCGAGCAACTTTGTAGCCACGTTCGCCAGAACGTGGGCGA
>JAYTAK010000685.1:0-8316 GCA_043737515.1 Candidatus Kuenenia sp.
AGGCAACACAGGCACTGGAGCATCCGGAACCCAGCGTGCCGAAGTTCCTACCATCGGTGCCGCAGTCGGAACCATAGGATCGACCAACTGCAATGGCACTTCCTCAGCTTCCGCAGCCACCATCGGAGGCAAGGTCAGGACAAACCGTGTGCCGCACTTTGCGCACTTCACTCGCTTGCCAACCAAACTGGCATCGGGCAGTTTGAAAGACGTTCCGCACGACGAACATGCGATCGAAATACCGGCCATGATTCAACCACGTTAAGGACCACGACGAATTCATTCTGAACCAGCCGCATTCTCGCTGGTCAGGACGTTCGGAACAAGGGAAAACAAAGCACGACGTCAGACGCGACGTTGGAATTGATACACGACGCAAACCGTCAGGCCGTGCGGGGTACCGTGATTCTCGTTTCGGGAGCGGGATTCCACTGACTAACGCTCGCGAATCGGCCTGCTACAATGCGCCTACACACACGGGAATCCTGTCTGAAGCCAGGTTTGCCCATCAGTCCAGTCTGGAAGAAACATAACGGAGAACTTGTTCGATGAGTCTTGCGATTACCGCCATTTCCGCTCGTGAAATTCTTGACAGCCGCGGCAATCCGACGGTTGAGGTTGATATTCAGCTCGAAGACGGCTCGGTTGGTCGCGCTGCGGTTCCGAGCGGAGCCAGCACGGGGGCTCACGAAGCCTGCGAACTGCGTGATACAGGCAACAAATCCCGGTACCTGGGCAAAGGCGTGCTGCAAGCAGTCGAAAACGTCAATGGCGAAATTGCCGACGCCCTGATGGACATGGATGCCTACGATCAAGCCGTCGTCGATCAGATTATGCTGGAACTCGACGGCACTCCGAACAAGTCACGCCTCGGAGCCAACGCCATTCTCGCCGTGTCGCTCGCGACGGCTCATGCAGCCGCAGCAAGTTGCGGTCTGCCATTGTTCCGTTACCTGGGCGGCGTAGGAGCCAACTGTCTGCCGGCTCCGATGATGAATATCATCAACGGCGGAGCCCACGCAAATAACGGCATCGATATTCAGGAATTCATGGTCATGCCGCTGGGCTTTGACAGCTTCAGCGATGCACTGCGAGCCGGCACAGAAATCTTCCACAACCTGAAAAAGGTGCTCGCCGGAAAAGGTATGAGCACCGCCGTCGGTGACGAAGGCGGGTTCGCACCTGACCTCAAGACGAACGAAGAAGCTCTGCAGGTGATCATGCAGGCGATCGAAGCTGCCGGATATCAGGCCGGTGAACAGGTCCAGATCGCACTCGACTGTGCCGCCACGGAGTTCTTCGATTCCAAGACCGGCATCTACACGATCGATGGCAAGAAGATGGATTCCGACGGAATGGTCGGATTGCTCGACCAGTGGGCCAGCAAGTACCCAATCTGCTCAATCGAAGACGGCTGTTCCGAAGACGACTGGGACGGATGGAAGAAGCTGACCGATAAGTTGGGAGTACAGCTTCAACTAGTGGGCGACGACCTGTTCGTCACCAACGTAAGTCGCCTGAGCCAGGGAATCGACAAGGGTATCGCGAACAGTATTCTCGTTAAGGTCAACCAGATCGGCACACTCACCGAAACCATTCAGGCCGTGCAGCTTGCATATCGTAACGGCTACACGGCTGTGATGAGTCACCGATCAGGTGAAACTGAAGACACGACGATCGCCGATCTCGCGGTGGCATTGCGGACCGGTCAGATCAAGACCGGTTCGGCCAGCCGGACCGACCGTATCTGTAAATACAATCAACTGCTCCGCATCGAACAGATGCTGGGCGACACAGCTATTTTTGGCGGCACGATTGGCTAGAGTTCTGACTTGGGAACAGGCGTCAGGAACCAATAGCCAGGAGGCCCAAAGGGCGCTTCGCACTATAAGTTCGTGACACTTTTCCCAAGCGCAGCGATGACCGAAGTAGAACCTGACAACCCAATTGAACCGACCGCTGAAGAACTCGACGCAGTTCCGCAGACGGTCGGCTCTTTTTTGATGTCAATTGCATTTTGGTCCGCGCTGGTGCTGTCGGCCGTCATGTACGCTGGCGTAGCGCTGTCGCCAAAACTGGCGGACTGGATCAGTGTGCGACAACAGCATGCGGCCAACGCTGTGCGTCTGCAGGAGTTAGAGGACGAAGCCGACTACCTGGAACGCGTCGCTGCGGCTCTGAAAACTGATCCGGAATTCGCCCATCGACTGGTTGATGCGACGCAGTCCGGCAGCACGCAGCAGGAATTTGTCCCCGTTTCGAACAGTCTGGCATTCGGCGGAACACAGGTGAAACCCACGGTGCCGCAGTCATTGGTTCAGCCGGCCGTCGCTGAAGTCGTGATGCATCTCGCAAGTCATCAGCAACATCGGACGTGGCTGCTGATCGGGGCGGCGGGACTTACGATACTGGCCTTCACGTTGCTGAATGAATCCGGTGCCGGAATCATGCAGGCCGCATTCAGTTCGATTCAGGGTTTCTCACGAGTCGCGATTGCCCGGTATCGACAGGATCCGCCGGTGTCGTCGGAGCATGAAACCGAAACAGACGATGAGTGATGCCTGCCAGAGCGAAAACTACTTCATGTCGGCCGGTGCATGCGTCCTGATGGCGGCAATGACAGCGTCGTGCGCGTGTCCATTGGTGACCACCATGCCTTCATTCTGAGTCAGCGACGAACCGTGTTGGAAGTCCGGCGGCTTGCCGTGGATGTCGGTGACTTTTCCGCCCGCCTCTTCAACCACCAGAATTCCCCCGGCGTGGTCCCAGATTTTTTCCTGATAACCTTTTCGCGTCGGCAGGCGAAGATACAGGTCTGCATCGCCCCGAGCCACAGCCAGATACTTGCACTGGCTGTCCATGCGAATCGGTTCCAGATGAATGCCGAGTTCGGAGGCAATCAGCCCTGACCAGTCATGTGAACTGTGTCCGGATTCGACGGATTCACAGAATCGCATGTCGTCCGTCTTTGAGACCTGCGTCACGGTAATGCGCGTCGGCGCAGCGTCCGGTTCGGAGAGTGGCTGCATCCAGGCTCCGTGTCCGCGCACTGCCCATGCGAGCACGCCTGTCCCTTCAGGTTTGCCGACAAGCGGCATGTTCGGACATCCCAGAACTCCGACTTCAATCTGACCGTTGACAATCAGCGCCAAAGAAATCGCGTACTGTGCTTTGCGAAGAAATCCCTTGGTGCCGTCGATCGGGTCCAGAGTCCAGAACCGCGGTGAATAGGTCGATGCACCGCCCCGATCGATCCAGTCACAGACTTCGACCGCAGTCGCAGCAACGCCCGCCGCCGCACATTCACGCACTGCGCGGTTCAGAAACTCGTCTCCGGATGGCAGTCGAAGTTCCGCCGCACCTTCTTCTCCAATGACGGGATCTTCAGGGAAATGAAGCTGAAGCTGCCGACAGACGATGGCCTGACTCGCAAAATCCGCGACGGTAACAGGGCTCTTGTCTTTCTTCGCAAGCGATTCAGTCGTTATGGCCGACTGGACCGATCGGCAAACGATTGCGGCCTGTCGCACGGCCGTGAGTGCGGTCTGAAGTTCGCGCTGAAACGAGTTTAGCATGTTTGATCTGGTGATTCGTGAGAAAAAAAGTCAGCGGCACAGCCCTCGCAGTCGCCGTTCAGTCAACGTAGATGAATTCGTTCGAATTGAACAACACCAGGCAAAGGGATGCCAGAGCCAACTCATGCGGCGAGCGAGTTCTTTTTGAATTCTCAGAATCCGCCAGTTGAAATCGCTCCGACTGACGTGTGACGTGATCCACCGCCATCTGCCTCTCGACTGCCGACGGCTGACGATTCAGGACAGCGCGCCACACGGCATCGATCTGTCCATCCAACTTGTCAGGATGGCTCATCGACACGCGCCCCGCCAGTGTCTCGGCGCGTTTGTGAATGAACTCATTGTTCAGCAGCGTCAGGGCCTGCGGTGCCACGATGGTCACATCGCGCTGACCGCAGGGAAGCGTCGAATCGCACAGATCAAAGGCTGTCATCATTGGCGGCAGCAGACTGCGCTGGGTAAAAATGTAGAGACTGCGTCGAAGCTGCTCGTTTTCCGGCGATGCTGTCCAGGCCGATGCTTTGCGAGACAGACCTTCGAGTGCCTCGGCACTGATTGTGGGAAAGAAACTCGGGCCACCAATCCGCAGATCCAGTTCGCCGCTGGCGGCAAGAAACGCATCGCGAACCGCTTCGGCCTCAAGTCGCCGTCGATGGGCACGCCACAGAAATCTGTTGGCCGAATCCTTCTGCACGTATGCATCATGCTGCGGATGAAGGGAAGACTGTTGCCAGGTCGCGGATGTTAAGATGAGTCGATGAATGTGCTTGAGACGCCAGCCGCTGTCGATCAGTTCCGTGGCGAGCCAATCGAGTAACTCCGGATGCGTCGGTCGATCGCCGGTGAAGCCGAAGTTATTCGACGAACGGACAAGTCCTTCACCAAAGTGATGCTGCCACAGGCGGTTCACGATAACTCGAGCGGTGAGTGGATTCTCAGGGCTGGCGATCCAGTCGGCGAGCTGCAGTCGCGCACCTGTGGCTTTGGCGTCAGTCGCAGATGCAATTGAATCCAGCTCTGAGCGCGGTCCTGGGACGCATGTCAGGACTCCCGCAGTCACGGCCTGCAATGGATGATGCCGTTCGCCATTCTTCAGCACATGCAACGGCTGCGGTGTCGCGGTGATGTCCGTCCAGCCAAGCACTTCCGGATATCCGAGCGCATCAGCACTGGGACCGCCGAGCAGGTCGCCAGGGCCTGGCGAAATCGGGCCTGACCAGAACGCAGCGGCGATGCGGTAGTAGTCTTCCTGAGGAATGGGATCAAACTTGTGATCGTGGCAGCGCGCACACTTGGTGGTCATGCCGAGAAACGCCGAAGATGTCGCATGAACCAGGTCTTCGAGTCGTTCGTATTTGTAGTCTTCCGGATCGTTGGGTTCGTCATTCCAGGTGCCAAGACGCAAAAAACCGGTGGCAATCACGCTTGATTCAGAGCGATCAGGAATATGATCACCTGCCAGTTGATCCCGGATGAATTGATCATAGGGCATGTCACGGTTCAGGGCACTGACGATCCAGTCACGGTATTTCCATGCAAAGGGTTTTGTCTGATCACGTTCGTAGCCGCTGGTCTCTGCAAATCGAACGACATCCAGCCAGTGTCGAGCCCAGCGTTCTCCGAAATGTGGTGAAGCCAGCAGTTCGCTTACGAGTTGTTCAATGGCAGCAGGTGACGGGTTCGCGGCGAAGGCAGCGATCTGCACTTCGGTCGTCGGCACGCCCGTCGTTGTCCAGTACAGACGTCGCGCAAGTTGTGCTGGCGCTGCGGGTGGTGCAGGAGTCAGATCGTGTTCTTTTAAGGCAACCCGAATGAACGCATCGATCGGATTTGAACCTGCCGGAACTTCCGCAGAACACGGTGGATCGACGCGACGGAGCGGTTGAAAGGACCACCAGTCGCGGCCACCGCGAGCGTCGCTGGTCCGTTCGTACAAATCCAGTCGTCGATCCGCCGGAAAGACGGCTCCGGCGACAATCCATTGCCGCAGAATGTCAACTTCATCCTCAGGCAGAGCACGCGATTCACCGTGTTTCGGAGGAGGCATTTCGCCGGCACTGATCCGCTGAAAGAGCAGACTATTTTCGGCGGAAGCCTTCACCAATGCGGGACCGCTCTCGCCGCCGGTCGCCATTGCCGAAGCCGTATCCAGTGCCAGTCCGCCCGATGGATTCCGGGCCTGATGGCATTCGAGGCAATTGCGGATCAGGATCGGAACGACGTGTTTTTCAAAATCAACAGTCGCCGCTTCATCCGCAAGTCCGCGACTTCCACAAAGGAACAGACAGCACGCTGTAACACACCAGGCCGAAGGAAGAAGATGCCGCTTTGGAATCATCGCTATCTTTTCGACAGAATTGCAGAAGAGAAACGCATCAGGCGGAAGGCAGTTGCCCTCATCACACGGATGTCGAGTGTGGAGTCTACGATACAATCTGCATTTGTCGATACCTCAACGAAAAGAAGCGGTACCCTCCGCCGTAAGCGGAACCCACGTACGCTTACTTGGAATGAGTATTAAAAATGTAGTAGATGCCGTGCCGCTCTTTCAGAGTGGCTTTCCAACTCTTCGGCATGCGTTCAAGTTCTGTCCAGGTCAGATGAAAACATCCGGGTTCTCTGCGGCCAACCAAATCAACTCGTTTCGAAGTTTTTGTTGAAAGCCTTTCGAAACGCCGGGTGCCGGGACGGGAGTGTCAATGCCATCTCAGTCGTTTTAGATGCCCGTGATCAATCAACGATTGGAAATGCAATCTGAGATCCCCAGCCAATGATGCATTCTCAGAGAGAATTCCCGCTTCGATGTTTCGTTGCTGTGCGGCTTCAGTGAAATTGGCTGACGATATGAAAACGTGGTGTGAATCTGCGATGACAAACTTGGCGTGAAGGCAGGCTGACTTGCCGGCTTCTTCGTGTTCAAGTGCTCGCGGGTCGAAATACACATCGGGAAGACGCACGTCTTTCGGCCATTGGGTTTCCCGGAAGCGCTGCTGAAACTTGGCGATCAGGGTGTCAGTGGGCGCTGAATCTCCGTATGGCCGTTCAATGTTCAGGTACATGCGGACGGTTAAATCCGGGACGGACAGCATTCGATTGGCCAGCGACTGAAAAATGTCCTTCCCTTGATAAACAGCGAAGCCACAAATGCAGATTGACTGAGTGGCATTCAAGAACATCTGGCGGACGACGACCCCAGTGTCGCGAATCATGGCCCCCGGCGGTTCCGGGCCTGTCATGACAAGTTCCAATCGCCCGGTTTCTGAACGGTGCTGCTCTCGTTGCTGAAGCAGGATACGGATCAATGCTGCAAGCAACGGCGCTGTCAGCCCCGATTGCTGTAGCCCCCGGAGTTCATCCAGAAGCGAAAGCGACTGTTCCTGCGGAACAAGCTGCGACAACGTCAGACTGCTGAATGGCGAGGTGAGCAGTCCGGAATTCAGCGCTTCCAGCAGCCGATGGAGGCTTCGATCACTGAGTTTTGTCAGAGTGGAGTCCATCAGAGATCCATTCTGAAGAACTCGACGCTGCGGTTCTCGACGGTGGGCACAACCAACGCCCGGTCGAGGTAATCGTTCTGTTGTTCACAGGAGGTTTCGGCAATCAGCAGGCAGCCGTGGCACGCGGCACCGTGCAGGAATCGGCGTTCGTGCAGATTGTCGGGCTGGTGTTGTGAGCAGACCGGATCGTTGGAACAAAGTTCTGCCTGTGTCAGTGCATGGCGGAAGTGTTCGTGGATTCTGCGACCTTCCTGAACCAATCCGCCCAAGGTTCCTTCGGAATCCGGCGACCCGGTATAAAGCAGGATTCCGTATCCGACGTCGTCAAACGCATAGATACGCTCACGAATGGAGCTGGCCGGATACCCGCACTCCAGCGAGATCGAAGTAATCAGCATGTGGGACAGTGAATGCAGCATGTAATACTGCAAAGGAGGGAATTCGCGTCGAGATGTCCTATGTTCCGATTTCCAAACTTCGAAGCCTGCGAGCAAGCTGGTGCCGTAGCGCTGAACGGCAGACTGTATCACCCATGCATTCAACGCTTCAGACTTGAAATGGAGAAAGATCCCTTCACCTCGGTTTTCAATTGCTGGCACCCAGGTGGTTTCCCGAGCCAGCAGTGCCGGTTGCACGCCGATCTCCAGCTCACCTTCGACGTTGGTAGTCGCAGACTCAAAACGTGTGAATCCTGCCTGAGCGACAACTTCTCTCAATCGATGCACGAGGACCACTTGTTCAATACTGGCCATCCACGGAGCGTCCCAGACTGAACGTGGAAGTACCCGTGCAAAGAAGTCACCATCAGGTTGGTCATCGCCACGTTCCTGATCGCAGGCGATCAGTGTTTTCAATTCATCGGGCTTCAGTCGAGAAGACGATTCAGTGGACGGGTTTCGCCGCCGCTCAATTTCCTTCCAAACTTCTTCATCGCTGATGCCTTCCAGCGTCCTTGCCACTCGGTCTTTTTTCCTTTCACGCCGAACATCATCAATTGTTTCCGCAACCTCAAGAAACATCCATGCCTGTTCAACCGCTTTGGCCACGGCTTCATTTCGCGGCGGCAGCGAAATTACGGCCAGCTTTTGAGGAAAATAGGCGTTGCTGGCCGTTCGAATCAGGAATCGACTTGGTTGTTCACATCGCGCCCTTGCGAAAGGTGCAAGCCAGGGCTGACTGCCGTCACACAATCCGAGAGCACCGGCCTTATGGTGACCGCCGGTTTCGACAGCTTCGCTCAGCAA
>JAYTAK010000686.1:0-3649 GCA_043737515.1 Candidatus Kuenenia sp.
GGAACATTCGGAGACCGTGGCCTCAATCTGTTCGCCCGCGCCGCTTTGACCATGGCCGTCGAAAAACCGCTCAGCCCTGCTGCGCGAGCTGGCTTTATCGCTCCGTATGATTCATGGGCGCATCGCATCGCCGTGCATGAATTCGTGCAGGACATCCCACTCAAGCCATCGCATCGCAGCCATGCGACGCTGATTGAGGTCGAGCAGTCTCTGGAACAATTCCGCGAGCATCCGATGCAGCTCATCTGGGGCATGAAAGACTGGTGCTTCACGCCGCACGATTTCCTGAGCGAATTCCGCCGCCGTTTCCCGAACGCCCATTCGCTGGAACTCCCGCAGGCCGGCCATTACGTATTCGAAGACGCTCCGGAAGAGTTACTGAAACAGGTTCGCATCTTTCTTGCTGCAGGATGCGTTCTGTGAGCAACCCGCAAGCAATGGTAAACTCAGAATGATGCCGGAAAGTCAGCCGCATCGACAGCAGTTTTCCTGATGGTGTCGTTGTTCCTTAATCCACGAGAATGTGGTGGGCACCGTTAATACTGCCAACGTCCAGTCGCGTTGTTCGAGAATGCGGCACATGCGTTTGCCCGAGATGATCTTCTCCGAAATCTGAAAGAACAGCAGTCGAAAAGGTGCGCGCAAAATGCGCAGTTGTTGGGAAGAAAGGATCTGAATCAGCCCGATGTGAAACGTCTTACACCAATTCCGGCATCACTTTTCCGCCATCCTCGACCAGATACTGTGGGCGACCGTTGTTGTCGGCGATCGTCGTGCGATCCACATTGATGCCCAGATGATGAAACAGCGTGGCGTAGACTTCACCAAAGGTGACAGGTCTTGATATCGCCTCGCCGGCAATGCGGTCTGTCGCGCCGATCACCTGACCATGCCGCATTCTTCCGCCTGCCATCAAAGCACAGTTGACCTGTGGCCAGTGGTCGCGGCCCACGATGTTGCTGATCTTCGGAGTTCGTCCAAACTCGCCCCAGACGACGACGGCACAGTCGTCGGCCAGTCCGCGTTGATGCAGATCTTCGATGAGCGCACTCACGCACTGGTCGAACACCGGAAAATCTTCCCGCTCCCGCACAAAGATCGAGTTGTCAGGTCGCCCCTCGACATTGGTGCCGCCGTGCCAGTCCCATTTGCTGTAGTTCAGCGTGACGACGCGGACGCCCGCTTCGATCAGGCGGCGCGCCACAAGCAGACTCTGCGGCACACGCGGTGCTCCATTGCCATCCATGAAAATGGTCGGATCGCCCTTGCCATAGCGCTCGATGACTTTGGGGTCTTCTTTAGAAAGATCAAGTGCTTCCGCAAGCCTGGATGACGTCAGAAGTCCCATCGCCTGTTCGGTAAAAGTGTCCATTCCCGTCATGGTCATCGTGGCATCAATGTCGCGCCGCAGTTGATCGACACTGCGCAGCAACGACTTCCGGTCGGCAAGGCGGTCCAGCGAAACGCCATTGAGAACCATGTCGTCTTTGGTGGGACCCAGCGGGCGAAACGGAGCCTGAGCGGTACCAAGGAATCCCGGCCCTGGTTCATTGTACGGGCCATGCGTGCATGGATAGCACAGACTGACAAACGGCGGCGCTGTCGGTGTGGCTGATCCGGCAACTCGGGAGACCATCGAGCCAAACTGTGGCCATCCTCCACTTGGTTTTGACTGTTTTGGGTTACGGCCATTGAAGACCTGAACTGCGTCGTGATCTGCCTGATTGCCGACGAGCGAGCGAATGATCGTCAGCTTGTCGGCCATGCCTGCGAGCCGGGGAAAGGCTTCGCAGATTTCCATGCCGGGAACCGTCGTGGCGATCGGTCGCCACGGACCGGCGATTTCCCTGGGAGCTTCAGGCTTCAGGTCGAACATGTCCTGATGCGGCGGTCCACCCACCAGGTAAATCATGATCACGGACTTTGGTGAAGTCTTTTTGCCGGTCGCTTCTTCTGCCTTGAGGATTGAAGGCAGCGTCCATCCGCCAGCCGTCCCCAGCGCGGCGAGCGTGCCGATGTTCAACAGACTCCGCCGGGAAAAACCGTCACAGAACTGCCCATTTCGATCTCGCTGCCCGTTGAGCTTCAACATACGGTTTACTCGCTGAGAGACTTAACGATGCATCTGCGAATGAGTCCTGCTATTCTATTCATCGTCCGCGGCCCTATGTGATAACACGGATTGTCTCGTGAATCCAGATCAGACATGCCAAAAACACACCTGAGGTACGAAGTCGGACGAGACTTATCGACTCATTTTGGCAACTTGGGATTGAGGTCAGCAGCTGTATGCCTATCCGTCCCAAGCATCTGTATCGACAGAATGTTACGCTGAAGCTGCTTGAGGTCCATCGCAACAACAAGCGAAATCAAAGCGGCTTCCAAGCGCGGCGAAGCCGCAAATCCGAAATCCCAAAAGTACAACGGTCGAAAAGATGCGCGCAAAATGCGCAGTTGTTGGAAAGAAAGGATCTAAAAGAGCCCCGCCGAAGTTTACTTCGTCCGCGTCGAGCTTCTTGAGCCAGTCTTCTTTTCAGCACTCGTGGACAAATCAGGTGGTTCAAAGTCTTGCGTTTGTGGTAACGAACATTAGTGTGATGTTTGCAACTCGTAACATTCACATTGCCACCATCGCCCGCAAACCGCCTGATTCTCCCCTTGCGTCAATGGGTCGCCACGGAACCGTATGTTGCGCAACCTTCAGGACAGGGCTTGTCCCAGTAAACTCCAGCTCAGAATTATCCAATGGCGTTAAACGATGCCGTAATCGTTCGAGGCTTTTCTCGACAGCAGGACGTCCTTCTTGCTGACTCCATGGATCTTGTTGCGCGCAATGCATCGCGTAAGGAATTGCTGAAGTTTTTTGTTGCGGGCTTTGAAAATCAATCGACGTGCGACGCGGCGGTTGTCGTCGAGGCACAGCCGCCGGATGAACTGCGGCATCGTCCGCAGTGGGACTTGCGTGGCCTGTGTCATGCCGGAGTCCAGGAGGTCCGCTGGAGGAATTTTTGTGAGTATCTGAAAGGGCTGAAAGCCGCAGATCACTGGATTCCTTCATTGGCTCAGCGGCGATCAGATGGTGCTCTGATCTCGAGGCTGTGGGCCTCAGAACTTGGGGATCACAACGAAGTCTTTCGTGATCTGAAACGCATTGTTGACGAAGAAACTCTGCAACTTTGGCTTTCTATTCTACGCCTTCCCTCAT
Organism: Candidatus Kuenenia sp.; assembly: GCA_043737515.1. Lineage (GTDB taxonomy): Bacteria > Planctomycetota > Planctomycetia > Planctomycetales > Planctomycetaceae > SXXK01. The sequence continues at coordinate 3,206 of JAYTAK010000686.1, forward strand.
CTGCGGTAACACATCCGACTCGTTTTGTGATTGTCGTTTACCGTACGTCGCCAGGGGAAGTTCCACACGGCGGCGAGCAGGACTGGAGGCTGCTCGAGCTTTTCCGTCGCGTTTATAACCTCGCGCTGGCCGACCTTCGCCAAAAAGCAAAGAAGATCGTCGATCACCGCCGCGAACTCATGCGAGATCTGGCACCGAGCATCCTTCATCATGAAATCAGCAGCCGGGTTGTGAACAGTGTGCGAACCCTGGAACAACTGTCGAGTATTCTCGCAACGGTCGATAGTCCACAAAAAACAGACCTTGAGGAACTGTGCCAGTCGCTTTCGCTGGACACTGAGACCCTCAGGGCGATTGCGTGCTAAGTCATTATCCGAAGAGGACTTTTGCGAGGTAGTCCGTGTCCCAGGCGGCGAGTAGTCGTTTATTCTTAATACCCAGCTT
>JAYTAK010000687.1:0-1501 GCA_043737515.1 Candidatus Kuenenia sp.
GCGAGCGGCATGCGTCAGCTTGCCGGTACAAAAAAGCGATGTACCGGAGGGCTGACGCCACTCCGCTCGCCGGACTCATTTCTGGCCGCGCGGAGTATAAGCGGGCAACTGCGTCAGATTATTTTTGGCTCATGCGCGTTGTTGTGGGTCGCAGAGCTGTGGTGACCGCCGAAGCGGGCTCGGTGGTTTCCCCGGTCAGCATTTCCAGCATCCATGCACTGGCTTGCGGAATGACGATCGTCTTCTTCTGAGATCCCGGCGTCTTGTCGTCGATCGTGATCGTGATTTCCGGGCCGGCGGAGGTCGATGCCACGGCAGTCGGAATCGTTCGTCGCCCGGTTTTCGGAGCAACAGCCGGTGCGTCACCAGGAGATTCCAGCAATTCATCCGGTGAGACTTCGACGAAGTCACTGAATTCGTCGGCATCGAGCTGCGACGTGGTCGGCTGCGGATTTTTGGCTATCTTTTTCTCTGGCTTCGGACTTTCCGTTGCAGGTTTGGCCAACTGATCTTTGAACAACTCGGACGGATCTTCACCACTGCTGCCGGTGGTCGGCTTCAGAATTCCTTGCAGTTCGCAGTAACTGACGAGTTCCAGAATTGCAGCATGTGCCGCATACAAGCCTTCGTTGGTTTTACGATCTGCACAACTGCAGACGCCCAGCAGTTGTCCATCGGCGCTGAAGAGACCGCCGCCAGAGCGACCGCTGGCAGGATCAGACGTGCAGATAAACATCGGAGGCCCATCGTAACGATTGATGTCAACCAGCTTCATTTCCAGACGAGTCGGATCGGCTCCGTTGTCGCAGCCGAAGCTGACCATCGGCTGACCGGGTTTAGCTTCAGCAATTTTCGGGCTGAGCGGCACGACTGGAAAAGTCTTTGCGGTTCGAATCCGCAACAGAGCAAGATCCGCATCGTGATCACCGCCAACCAGTTTGGCCGGATAGGTGACCGCTTTTCCGTTCTCAAACACATCCACTTCCACGACTGCGTCTTTCACCGCTATATTCAGGAACAGATGAGCACACGTCAGAACAATGGCCTCACCGGTCGCACTGTGAATAATGGTGCCCGAGCCGACGTCCTGCAGATACTCATCCTTTTTGTTCTCCTCGGTGGACATCCCGGCCACGCGAATTCGAACGGTCGCGGCATAGGCTGTTTTCGTCGCATCCGATGTCAGGTCCTCGGTTGCAGCGGGATCCTGGCCTCTCAGCGTCGGGCTCTCGGATACTTTCGGCTCCTTGCCGACCAGGCTGCGGAACATGTCCCCGAGCGATCGCTTCTTCGGCACAGAAACGATGGCAGCACGATCGGCCGGTGGTTCGCTTTTCGCTTTTGGCGGTTCGGCAGGAGCTGTGCGTTCTGCTGACGCACTGCGTTTCTCCGACAATTCTGCTGCCGCCTTGTTCATCGCTCGACGGAGTTCATCTTCGCCCGTGAGTCCCACAAACCGCCGGACTTCTTTACCTTCAACCAGTAATACGAGAGTCGGAAT
>JAYTAK010000688.1:0-3649 GCA_043737515.1 Candidatus Kuenenia sp.
TGTATCTCGATCCGCGATTCCTGAAGGCGGTCGAATTATCGTTCGCAGGGGAAGCTCAAATCTGGTACGCGGTCTTCCGGGACGATGCTGGCCATGCAGTGGCCGCGACGTGCTTCTCCCGCTATTTCATTGATGGGGCTCTCTCGGCTCAATCGTTTGTGCGGAAGTTTGTCACTGGTGTGCGGCGGATTTTTCCGGGGTTCTTCAAGTTTTACATCCTGTTGTGCGGACTTCCAATCCAGGCCTGCTGCAATAGCCAGTTGGCGATTGCAGGCGGAACGGATATGGAAGGAATCCTGGCTGGCCTGCATGAAGTCGCGTTGAAACTTGCTCGACAATCCGGGTGGAAGTCGGGGTGCCGATTCCTGCTCTTCCTGCAGTTTTCGCCTGAATTGGCGGCGCAGCTCAGCGGGCTGTCACGATACGGTTTTTATAAAGCCCGAAGTGCCTATGCCTATCAGCTCGAAGGGGGCTTCGATTCGTTAGCGGGTTACGTGGCCAGCCTGTCCAGGAATACCAGGAAAAACACCCGTAAAAGTTTGCGGACGTTTGAGAATGCCGGGCTGACTTGTGAGCAGATTCGTGGGCGTGACGGAGCAGACCAACTGTTCACGCCGGAAGTCTATCAGTTGTATCTGAACGTGCTCAATCGCGCCAAAGTGCGCTTTGAATGCGTTCCCGTCCGCTTCTTTCAGGAACTCGCTCGACAACTTCCCGACGAGTCGTGCTTCACGATTCTGCGCCATGGCGAACGGATCGTCGCCTTTCTTTGCGCCGTGGCGGATGGCGACCAGTACAGATTGCTTTTGCTTGGCCTCGATTATTCCCTGAATGCAGACTTCAGACTGTACTCCAACCTCGTGTTCCGCGGGCTGGAGCCGGGACTGGTGTCTGGCGTTCGTGTCGTTCATATCGGGGCATCTGCCGACGAATTCAAGCAAAGCATGGGTTGTAACGGAACTTGGCTGGCCGTCTATGTCAAAGCGGTCTATCCGCCGGCGCGACTGTTTCTGAGGTGGCTGTTTCCGCTGTGGTTTGATAGGTTTGATAGCTCGAACGCACCGCCGTCATGAGGGACATCACCGTTTCCGATTTAAGCCTCCAGAGAACAATTCTGTCGGATATTTGTGAGATCGGGCCAAAGCAGGACGATGCGGCACGGAAACGTTGGCTTTTTCGACTTCTATGGAACCGAAAAATATGCTCCACAGACTGCTTTTTAAATGGCTCGTCACCGATCTGTGATAGGATGGGGCATTGGTGTGGAGGCTCAGGGCGCTGGCCTTGGACGCTGCTGCGGGCTGCAGCAGGTGTTCCAACTGCTCACAATAAAGGTTGTTTTCGTGGTTGTACAAATACAAATGTCTGACGCTCCGAAACATTCTGAGCCGCGAGGTGTGCTCGCGGATCAGCAACTGGTGACGGGACCGTTGCCTCTGACACCGCTGGAACTGTTTCTGCTGCAGTGTGCTACACCACGGTCACCAATGGTGATCCGGGTCGTCTTGAGACTCACCGGTGAATGCCAGCCGGACCTGTATGTGCAAACGCTGCAGCGCGCGATTGAGCGACATCCGATGCTCAGTTGTCGACTTCAAAAGATCAATCGACAGTGGTGTTGGGTGTCGGGCACACCGGAACCGATTGTCATCAGCCGCCGATCCGGTTCTGTGTTTGAACTGGAAAACGGTTCGGTCATTAAATCTATCGATCTGACACAGTCTGCCGGACTGCACACGTCGATTGTCGTTCAGGATGACGGCGTCAAAGTCGTGATGGATGTTCATCACGCGGTGACCGATGGCAACGGCATGCGGCAAGTGGTCACGGAGTGGCTTCATCTGTATCACTGCGAAGTGACCGGCACGCCTTCGAAACTTCCGGCGATTGATCCGGATCGTCTGGCGAAACGACATGTGTTCCCGCAGCCGGCGTCGATTGCTCCGATCGGTCTGAAACAATCGTTGATCAATATCTGGGCGACGATTCGAGGCCGCACGTCGCGCTGGGCGGTTGCTCGGCGAAGCGATGGCCTGCTACCGGATGCGGCATCCAGTCACTGCGTCGAAATCATTCTGTCGGATGCACAGGGTGATCAGCTTCGAGAGCGGATGGCAGCATGGAATGTAAAGCTCAACGATCTGGTGATGGTGTGTTCAATGAGCACATTTGCGAAACTGGCACCTTCCGACAGGATGAATCATCGCGTCTCGGTTATGAATCCGATTGACCTGCGGATGCCATCCGATCGGGCATTGTCGGCGACCAATCGGTTTGGCATTGCCATTATGCGGCGATCGCGTGCGGAATGCCTGAATCCACTGGCCATCCTGCGAGGAATTCATGACGAAATGACCTGGGTGCGGTCCAATTATGTCGGCGTGGAATTTATCAAAGGGTTGGTGACGGCGTCCAGAATTCCGGGTGGCATCGAAATGTTCCGTCGCCTGGGTTTTTTCATACCTTCGATGCAATGGACCTGTCTGGGAGATGTTTCGCGAGGTGGAAAACGACTTTTGCCGTGGAAGGACGGGATGCCGATTTCCGGCAACCTGCAACTGGCGACAACAACCGGATTTGCGCCGTGTGCCGAGGATGTTCCGGTGAGTATTGCGACCTGCGAAGTGAACACAAGAATTACACTCAGCGTGCGGTCGTCGCCTCGATTCCTGACGATGGATCAGACTCAGGAATTTGCCGAGACACTTGCTCAGACTCTTTGCACGCTTGAGTTGCCGGACGATACCTGCGATGTGCCGCCGACCGGTGCAGCACCGACAAGTGGAGCGACCGACGAAAATGCATCTGGCTGATCCCGTTGAAGTATTTCCGGACTGTCGGCTGTGGCTGGCGTGCTTTGACGACGAATCCGGCGATCCTGTTGCAAGCCCGGAGAACGCTCTCGCGGAAGCGAAATTGAGTGATCGGGATCAGTTCAGATGGCAGCAGTATCGGCCCGTGGAAAAAAAACGACAGTTTCTCAACAGTCGTCGGGCCGTGCGTTGTGTGCTGCAACGGGAACTTGGTGACGCCGCAGCGCATGTTGAGTTTGATTCCGATTCGCAGGGCCGTCCAGTCCTGATGTCAAAACAAGCCGGTCACTGGCCTCAGATTAGTCTGTCACATTCCGGCAATGCCGTAGCTGTCGCGATTTCCCCGAACGCGATCCCCGTTGGTGTCGATATCGAGATTGTCAAACCACTCAAAGCCGATGCCTTGCGCCTGGTTGCCGCACATCCGCATGAACGAGCCTGGTGCGATCGGCAGACAGGGCGCGAATCCGATGCGTTGGCAACTCTCTGGACGGTTAAAGAGGCGGTCTGGAAAACACTGCACTGCGGTGGTGAAGTTGCAATGCCAGAGATTTCAATTGAATCTTACGCTGGCATCCTCACACCCTGCGTAGAGCATTCCGCATTCAAGGACACGAAATTTCGCACGCAGTTATTTGTCGTCGCGTGTGACGCCGTTGTGCCTGAGACGATTTGCCTGATGCCCGAGCGATTCGGCAACATCAAGCTGCGAGGCTGCGTTGCTCAACGGATGATTGACACCCGTCAATGTTATGCAACGTGAGTCGAATCAGTGCCCTGTCAATACTTGATCTTGGCGTAGGCCGGACCAAGCGCAGCGCCGTTCCGGCAGGTGT
>JAYTAK010000689.1:0-1500 GCA_043737515.1 Candidatus Kuenenia sp.
GAAAGCAGTTGAACTGGTAAGCTCAGAATTCGAAGCAGAGCGTTCAAGAGTCCCGCTCCTCCCCGTAAAAGCGGTAGAATGAATGTACGTCCAGCAGGAAAAAGGTCAGGGATTTTTCGTCACCAAACCAATTGCCCGGCGGATTATAGAACCACACCACCGAACTGCAACGCGGTCAGGAAAACGATTCTTTGGCTGAGACTCCCGTGGCTGGTGGCGTACTGACTCAGCCAGGCTGCGCGACAACAAGCTACCTTATGGAGTGCGGTGACTCGTCACCGCTTTCTTTTTCAGGTAATTTGGCTACGGCAACGACGTTCGATTGTTCGGTCGACTTCACCTGAAATTGAAATCGAATCTTTGCTGTTTTCCTACGCCGATTGACAAAAATGCCGTGTTGGAAAGGCAAAGCGGCGACGAGTCGCCGCACTCCAAATAACTGTCGCTTGATTGACGACTAGTTGCGCCGTCCGCCGAGCAGACCGGCACGCCAGAGATAGTACAGCAGCGTGAGCAGGCTGCTGACAAAGGCCGCAACATATGTCAACGCTGCTGCATTCAATACGCGATCGACGCCCACGCGTTCGTCCGCATCAATGATCCCTGCTTCGACACACAGTCGCTTGGCGCGCGAGCTGGCATTGAATTCAACCGGCAGCGTGATGAGCTGAAACACCACTACCAGCGAAAACGCGACGATGCCCAGAATCAGCAGCGGTCGCAGACCCAGTATTATCCCAAGGAACAACAGGGTATTTGACAAGGGAGCCCCGAAGCTCACGACGGGAACAATGGCAGATCTCAGCCCCAGCGGAGCATAGCCGCGCGCGTGCTGAACGGCATGTCCTGCTTCGTGGCATGCAACTCCGATCGCGGCCACCGACTGACTGCCATAGACCTGTTCGGACAATGCCAGCGTCTTCGTTGACGGATTGTAGTGGTCGCTGAGAAACCCGTTTGTGGGCACGATGCGCACATCGTGAATCCCGGCGTTGTCCATGAGAATCTTCGCGGCCTGAGCGCCCGTATAGCCTCGTCGAGTCCCGATCTGGGAGTACTTGTTGAATGCCGACTTCACCATCATGCTGGCAACGCCGGACATGATCAGACCAGGAATCACAACAATCAGGATGAATTTCGGGTCAAAAAACAACTTAGCACCTCATCGTCCGGATTCGGCTTGCTGCCCAAACGGCAGCGTTGCCATCCAGCACCTGAAGTGCAAGTGCTGTGCCATTTGTTTTCGTGGCTTGGCGCGAAGCATGTTTCAACAGGAATGGCGGAGGCTTCGTTTGTGATGTTCTTCCTGCTTGGCGCGGGCTTCGCCGCAACCCAATTGACGCCCCGGCGGAGCTTGCCTCCGTCGAGCGCGGATCAACACCAGCCATCGCCCGGAATCGGTACCTGGCCACCATTGCGGCTTGTCCGCATGGAGCCGTGATTCCATTGATCAGCGCCCTACGGAGTCAAGCTCCGCAGTGGCGAAAACGCCTTCCGGAT
>JAYTAK010000690.1:0-8303 GCA_043737515.1 Candidatus Kuenenia sp.
TTTTCTGAAACATTTTCCCGCGGCCTGCCTCATCGTGTCGCATGATCGCGAATTCCTCACGGCCACCTGTGATCAGACGCTCGATATTAATCGCGGTAAGCTGACGATGTACAACGGCAAGATCGCCGGATATCTGAAACAGGTCGAGGAAGAAAAGGTTCGAGCTGAACGAACCAACGTTTCGGTTCTGGCAAAGCAGAAACAACTGCAGCGGTTTATCGACAAGAACAAGGCGCGTGCGACCGGCGCCAGTCAGGCCCGTTCGAAGCAGAAGCAGCTTGACCGGTTGTCACTGGAAGAAATTGAAGTCGATCTGCCCAGAGCGCACATTCGGGCCCCACAGGTTGAACCGCGTCAGGGGCCGGCGGTTCGCTGCCTGGACCTGAGCATCGGTTATGACGGCAAGGCCGTGGCGTCCGGCATCGAACTGGAAATTCTGCACCAGCAACGTGCTGCGATTGTGGGTGACAATGGTCAGGGAAAAACAACACTGCTGCGAACACTCGTCGATTCGCTCAAACCTGTCGATGGCAAAGTAAAGTGGGGCTACGGTTGCGAAGTCGGAGTTTACGCTCAACACGTTTATACCACGCTGCCACCGGACCAGACGGTGCTGGAATACCTCGAATATAAGGCCAAACCCGGCACGACGACACAGGACTGTCTGGCCTGTGCCGGATCATTGTTGTTTCGCGGTGGGCATACGAAGAAGCCGATCAGAGTTCTGTCCGGAGGCGAGCGTGCCCGTTTGTGTATGGCTGGGCTGTTGCTGGGGACATACAACATTCTGGTGCTCGACGAACCGGGCAACCATCTGGATGTGGAGACCGTCGAATCGCTGGCGGAAGCTCTGCTGAACTACAAAGGCACAGTTTTGTTCACCAGCCACGACCGCCACTTCGTGCGATGCATCGCCACCAGCATTATTGAAGTCCGCGACGGCCGCGCGAGGAACTATGTCGGGAAGTACGACGACTATATCTATTACGTGAACAAAGAGATCGAAGACGGCGAACGCGAACGGGCGTCAAGTCGTATGGCGAGTGCTCCGGCGGGTAAAGGAGCGGGCAGTAAAGTCGAAAAGCCGTCATCCGGAAAGGACATTCACCAGCAGCGGAAGACACTTCGCAATCTGGAAAAGAACATTGCCCGGCTTGACGACCAGCGGAAGGCGCTCAATGCGGAGATGCTGAATACTTCGGATGCAAAGAAAGCGATGACACTGCACACTCAGATCGAAACGATCGCCAAAGAACTGGCCGAAGTCGAAGAACGCTGGGTTGAACTGTCTCAGGAACTCGGTGACTGGTAGGCTCGCATCCTGGATAATGCCTTCGAACTCAGGACCGTTCTGTTGAGTTTCAAATGTCCGAAACATTCCCATAATTCAACGCGAGATTCGAAGCAAATTGCTTTCGGGTGCCATCGCTCAATCGGCCCACTTAATTTGTCGTCGAATCGAAACTGGTGGCTTTTCGACCTGGTCGGGAGAATATTGCAGATTATGATCGGTAAGCGAACAAAGCGATTCACGCCGAGTTGCGGTGGTTCGTTTTTACACTAAGCAGGGTCGCTCGCCGCAACCGTCGTTGAACTTAACCGCCTCGCGGGATGCGACGTCGTAGAGCCGTGTCAGCACTTGGCCTCTGCCCGTCATTTCAAAATTCAAATCTCAACTTCTCCCGAAGCCCCACTGCCAGCCCGGCATTTCACTTTTTATCACCGGCTGCCAAAAGGGATCGCTTGCAGGAAAAATCGCCCCCTGATAAAAATCTTGGAAGCGGCGATAATGCCGTCGGTATTTGGTTTATCAGCGGCAGTTCCCCTGATACGTATAATTGTTCGTCAATCAAGCGAGACTCAACTCACATGCTCAAACCCAAACGCGACGGAACCGAGCTCGGCTTCAAAACCTTTGTCGCGAACGATGGCTCGACACTTCTCGTGTTTCGATCGCTCGATGGTTCGTTCCACGTCTTCACTGAAATCGAAGCGAAAGAGGCGGCGAGAATGTGCGGATCTGAGGAACTGGCGAATACACGCCAGATGTGGGAATCACTCTGGAATCCTAAATCGTCAGAGAAATAGAAAATGGCTGAATGCACACGATTTTCTTGCACCAATTGCGCGAACGAAATCGATTCGTGGTCAGATGGAAACCCGTATTTCATTGATGAGCGTGGTGCGAAAGTTTACGCATACCATCCAAACCATGCAGACTTGGATCGCTGCATCGGAAACGACATGCCATTCGTTTGCTCGAAATGTGGAACACAATTTGTCATCGACTCAAATTCGCCATTAAATTGCTGCCCAACATCCCAAAACAACTCAATGGTTCCCACTTCCGAACTTGCCGGCCAAATTTGCTGCCATGTCGTGCCGGGACATTCGCTGTCAATCCTGACTTTCATTGCATCTCTTAACTGAAGAAATTGACGAACAAAGCCATGCACACGGAGCACTCGAAAACGCGGTTTCGCAATGGTTGCCTTTCTGCTCGTGCCCGGTGATGGCGGTCGTTCGTCCTCAATGAAACATGCGTAGACGCAATCCTCATCCAAAACTTCACGAAGAGACCCTCGTTCCGGATGGTCTCCGTGAGTCGTTGCGCGAGGCTGCAGAAGTCATCCGCGATGCTGAGTCTGATCCAGATATCAGTATTGACTTTGACGACGCAATCCAAACGTCGGCGCTTTGCGGCGGTCGCTGCGGCAAAGGCAAGCGTCCGTTTCAATTCACGTATTACCACAAGGCCAACGGCAAAAAATCAAAATGGTTTCTAGAATTCCATTTACTCGAAATCGAAGATATCGCCGATGGTCGAATGACCGCCTTGTGGCTGTATTGTTGTCAAACTCACCATTGCGGGCACAAATCCAGTAATCCCGATAACCTTTGCTCATGTGACTGGAGCGAAGATCCTCATTTCGGCAACATCGAGTTTCCGGCAGCGACAGAAACGCTGCGGAACCTCGGCATCAAGGACATCACTGCTGATTCCAACGTACAAGAAGTCATTGACATACTGGGTCAACCCACAGCCGCAGGCGGCGATCGTGAGCATCCTCCATTGGGTTACATTCACCCCTGGATCAAGTACCATCGCACTGATTGTCAGTTGCGGTTCGAGTTCAACAAAGGCAAAGGGCTTCGTATGATCAGCGTTATGGAGCCCAATTGGCAGGCTGGCAAATAAGGGCGAACAAAAAGATGCAGCCGAGTTTGCGTGGGCTGCTGATTCACTAAACAAGTCAACCGCGCAAACCGGCTGATCTTGGTCGTTCGCTTACAAAGAAATGAACATATCTTGAGTGAGTCGCCGTTTACCGTTCTAAACGTTGTGGAAGGATCGACCGCGACGCTGCCGATCCGATGGCGTGTTGGGCGCATCACATCGGTCGGATTTTCCGTGGGCGGCGTGACTTGGGCCTTGGCGGGGTATTTTGCCGGTCTCACGCCATCGCAAATTGCCGGAGGTGAATGTTTTGGCGGAGGAATTCTTGTTCTTTCTGGACTTACAGTTGGCATACTTCTTTGGTCTCTGAAGACGAATCAGATTCCAGGTCGCAAAGCGTGGGCTGGTATGTCGGCAATATTCTTAATCCTCGGTGTGGCGTTTCTAGCCAGCAGTTACAGCAAGCTGCACAAGCTTGATGCCGATCGCCGCCAAGTGCGAGAAAACCTTGAGCAGCTAAGTCGATCCCTCAAGCGGGCCGAGGCATCCAAGGCAAGGCGTGACCTGTGAGCATGGTCGCAAAAAGGCGTATTGCGAATGCGTCTAAACTGGTGGCTTTTCGACCTGGTCGAGAAAAATACTGCAGTTTATGATAGGTAAGCGAACAAAGCGATGCACGCCGAGTTGCGGTGGTTCGTTTTCACACTAAGCAGGGTCGCTCGCCGCAACCGGGTTCCCGCCGTCGTTGAACTTAACCGCCTCGCGGGATGCGACGTCGTAGAGCCGTGTCAGCACTTGGCCTCTGCCCGTCATTTCAGATTTCAAATCTCAACTTCTCCTGAAGCCCCATCGCCAGCCCGGCTTTTCACTTTTTATCACCGCCTGCCAAAAAGGATCGCACGCAGGAAAAATCGCCCCCTGATAAAACTCCTGGCAGCGGCGATAATGCCGTCGGTAGCATTAAGGAAAGTCAAAGGGGTCAGGCGTCTTTGATTTAAAAGTCAAGGATAAGCGGATGAGATTGATGGAACAAAGAGACCTGACGCCTGATGTTTCCATTTGTATTTCCCTTTAATGTTTCTGATCTTTCTTCGATCAACAGACGATGTGCCAATCAGAGATGCCTGCCCCCCTTTGATCTTTCCTCTTTCAACCAGCGAATCTGAAGGATCGCAGCAGACTGATTGCATCAACTTAGCACGACGATGCGTTCAATCATGTCAGCATCCGTGATTGTTTCTGACTGACCGTCAGCCAACAGGCGGTAGAGTGACCGACCGTCCGTCCATGCGATGCAGCCCGAGCTGCTGATGCTCCAGGACAGCAGGCAGCAGTCTCTGACATAGACGGGACTCCTGTTCTCAAACATCGGCGGGCTTCAGCGCCGGGTTCTTAAGGCCGACTACGGACTCTTCTTGTTTTTTGCTTCCGTCTTGAGCTGCTCAAAGACAGTCGCCACAGCGTCTGCAGGAATTGCAAAGGCAGGAAAACGGTCGGCACGTGCGATCACGATTCCCAATGCTTTGCCGTTCAGGCCCAGCAAAGGACCACCGACCTGACGAGGATAAACGTCCGCATCAATCTGTATCGCCTTAGGAAAGCCACCGGCATGCGTGCTCGCGAACTGGCCTTCGAACTGCGGGTCGCGATACAGCGGCAGCATCGTGTCTTCGTTGACAAACTTGGACGTGAGCAAAATGTCCATCGTGCGAATCTTGTCCTCGCGCATGAATCGCACGGAGATCTTGTCGCCTGGTTTGAACGCACCAATCGTGTCAATCAAAGCCCTCATATCGACCACGGCGCGTCCATTGAGAGACATGATCACGTCCCCGGGTTTCATGCCGTTTCGTTGTGCCGCTCCACCGGGCAGAATGTGCTCGATCCTGACCCCGTTGCCATCTTCTCCCATTCGGATTCCCATGAAGGCCTTGTTCGCCCCTTCCATGGAATGAGTCTTCACGCTGATCACGGTTGGCATCAGTGCTTCACCTTTTCCATTTTGCAGCACCGCAAGGTCGCCGATATTCGCAGTTTTCTGCACTTCCAGAGACACTGGCTGCAGATCCCGTGCATCCACTTTCAGCAGCATCAGGTCGAACGCATAATCGGTTGCCAGCTCCTGAGCCTTGAAGCGGCGACCACTCGGCAGAATGACTTCCGGATCAAGCGCACCGTGCAGTTCGCTGGCCTTCGTCAGAATGTAACCGTCGGCTGACATCACTGTTCCCAGACACAACAGCAGGCCGCCGTCACGGATCGAAACAACACTGTTCTGATTCGGCTTGATGGCTGCCGAAAACATGGCCATCTGAGGCGCAGATCGCTTTTCGAATTTACCGATCGCGCGGTTCTCGCTCAACTGATCCATGATCTCCTGTTCGCGATCCGGATCTTCTGCCAGGTCCGATTTTCGCTGCGGCGAGTCCTCATCGTCCGAGGTTTCCATGTCCTCAGCGTCGTCCCCTGTCACCAGGGCGATCTTTGTTTCTTTCCCATCGCGCAGGATGCCGACTTCGATTTCCTGTTCTTCTTCGAGAAGATCCAGCGTGGTACTCAGGTCCAGGCGATCCGCGATTCTGCTCTTTTCCACTGTCAACAATACATCGCCCTTCTTCAGGCCAGCTTTTTCTGCGGGCGTATTCGGGATGACGTCCGCGACGACCGGCGTGAAATCCTTCCACTTGAGATGCACCCCAAAGAATCCTGACTGCACGAGGTCATTGTCCGTGGAGCGCAAGTGGCCCCAGCGGTCGCCAGCCAGCAATCGATCCCAGTCGTGATGAAAGCTGTCAATTGAGACGTGGCGGTTTTCAATGATCAAACTGGTGATCATGCTGTGAATGCCGATCACTTTCCCATTCATGTCAAACAGCGGCCCACCGGAGTCTCCCAACAGAATAGCGCAGTCAGAGACCACTGTGCGACCACCGATCGACAGAATTCTTCCGAAGCGCAAGGGTGCTTCGCGCTCTCGACGGTATCCGCCTGGATGCCCCAGCGCGAAGCAATAGTCACCGACGTTTAATTCCGTCGTATGCCCCATCTCCGCGAACGGGAAGCCGGATTTGTCAGGAGGCATTTCGTTGATTCGCAGAACGGCGGCGTCCGAATCTCGATCTTTTCCCAGCACCGTCGCGGCAAACTGACTACCATCTGCCATCGTGATTGTGGCTGGTTCATTGCGAGACCGGCGATTGCGGGTTGTTACAACATGGGATGCCGTCAAAACGATTCCATCGGCGCTGACGATCACTCCGCTGCCAACGCCCATCCCGTCGGAGACTCCGACAACCGCCTCGCGCACTTTCGCCAAGGCGCCGCTGAGCTGAATCTGACGTTGCTGTAACTCATCCACCGTCTCGGCAGCTTGACCTTCGCCGACAGACATCGCGATCGATGTCATCAAAGCGGTAAGGAACAGGCAACGTACGAGCCACGAAAAATTGCTCATCGTCAACTCCGGCAAAGCTGTAAACAGATCACACTGAATAGTTGAGTGCTCAAAGCCCGTCCGCCGATCAGTTTTTCGCTGTTCGACATCCCTCCCTGACCGCACTCGTTTTTATTCTAGACATCCCCCATCACGGGTTTCCATCTTTCGAACACGATTCAGACGGGATTAGACCGCAGTATGTCACAGTAAAATGCACATTTCTGACGTTGAAGGCAAGCGTCCCGCCAACATTTGGTACGGTTTGAAAGCCACCATCTATTGGCTTCGACCGCCGCAACACCTCAACTTTGCCAAATCCTGGACAGTTGTGCCAAGACGACGAATTCTGTCCAGCCGCAGGTTGGTTCACGTCGCCACGCCCATCGCCTGGATCAGGAATCGATCATCCAGGGCTCCACAATTTCGTCCAGCATTTCCTGATCCAAAGTTTCGTGCGCCAGCAGATGATCCGCGACGGCACCGATCGCCGCCCAATGCTGATCCTGCGAAAATGCCTGATAGAGTTCAATCGTGATCTGTTCCAGTTTCGCGAAGCGCATCTGGATATTGCTGATGTTGGTAAGGCATTCGAACGCTGTTTTCCAGTCCTGCCGCCATTCGGCAATTGCTGCCGGATGAAAAGGTTTTTGCAAATGAATCATTTCAGCCACTGGACCAGCCAGCGCGACCCATGCCCCTTTTTCCATCATGTCGTGCTGAGAAAATCGCCGACGATCCCAGATCACGACGGTATCCCCGGACCGATTCGGCCCGTCATCGTTGTCCGGGTCAATGGTGACTGACTGCACCTTCGCCCCGATGTAAATCGCCGCATAAACGTGCCCTGCTTCGTGGAATGCAGTGATTTCTTCGGACATCGGATTTCCCATTCGGGAGCATGTTGAGTTACAAAACCGGTATCGTGCATGAAGTGGCAAGGTAAAACAATGATGGCGCAACATGAAGAGGATCGCGAAGACCTGATGCGGGAAGCCGTCGCGTTGCCGGATCGAGTCGAATTGTCGGTCGATGGTTTTGAATCGCTCATTACGATTGGATTTCGTTCCAATTCTGCCATGAGCATCTTTATCGGACAGAACCCGGTGTATCAGTTTGACCCTGAAGGCCGACTGCGCCGCGCATTCGTCGATGGTTTGCTGTATCGCAGTCAGCATACCACTTTGGCGATGCTGAAACGCGAACGCACTGAGACTCAGACACTGCTGCTCAGGACTGACCTTGCCGATGATGCTCTGCTGAAATTCCGCGAAACCATGCGGCGTTCGCTGGTACTCCTGAAACAGAAACTGGAGTCCGCCGCATTCCGCGTCGTTCGCAGCATCCCGGAATCGGTCTGTCACATCTCCAGAATTCAAACCGCGCTGGCCAGCGTGCTTCGCGCAGAATCGTGGCTTTCCCCGGCTATTCGCCGACGAATCTGACGCACAATCGCCCCAATCTCAGCAATCTCGGCTTCCACAACTGACATGGATTGACTCTGCGCCCGCACAATCGTCCAATCTGTCAATCGAAGCTGATTTTGCCGGGCAGGGCTTCGCTCTTTGAAAACCTCAGCCTCACCCCTCAGCTCACGACTTCACTCAATGCCTCGCTTTGAATTGATTGCAACTACGACTTTCGGCCTGGAATCCGTCGTGACGAGGGAACTCGAACGGCTGGGTTACAAGG
>JAYTAK010000691.1:0-3644 GCA_043737515.1 Candidatus Kuenenia sp.
TCCCTTGAGCCGGGCGGCGAACGTGAAGTCGCCGATCAGACCGTTCATGAGCAGCATCGTCGCTTTGACGCCGTCCGCATATTCAAAACGGTAGGCAACCGGGTCTTTTACCCACTCACGGATTTGAGCCGGTGTCGGATAACGGTGACTGTACGTCTCAGGCTGAGCGAGCGTCTGACTGCGGGACAGGCATGCTTCGAAGAGTCGCGGATCCCAGCCGCCGCCGGACCAGTTTCCGGCGTCCATTGCTTTCCAGACGGCGTCGCCGCGCAGAGCCTGCATGGAGACGACTCCTGTCTCGCCGCCGCGTCGGCGTTCGGCCATGCACTGAATCACTTCCAGGGCATGGAAATCGTAACTGTCGATGCTGCCGATCGACACGGCCAGCAGTTCTTCGACCTCGGCTCCGTACGGCATATCGATCGCCGGCATCCGCCAGGTGACGGGCAGCGACGAGCCGGCAGTGAAGGCAAACTTCAGCTCGCGCGAGATCTCAACCATCTCCTTGGCCCAGTCCCATTTCCACGACAGATGTTTGTCGTTGAAGACCGGGACTGCTTGGCCGTCCTTGCGGAAGACGTCGGTCACCTGCTTGAAGAACTCGTAACGGGGATATTTTGTCTGTTCGTATTCGCTCTTCGGATAGTCGCCGTGCTCGCCAATGATCAGCACGGCATCGACCGCCAGCTTGTCGCCGCCACAACGCAGCGTCTCGGCGATCGTCGGATAGAGCGGGAACCCGAACTCCTTCGATCGTTGTACGCTGAGGTCGTTCTCGGGCTTCTGATCGACGTAGGCCGCAACCACATCCAGCGGTGGCCGATGCCAGCGGCCATTGATCGGATAGCCGACCAGAAACCGCTCCGCCATGTGCCAGGCGTGGGAGTGATATCGCCACTCAGTGGTGACGACGGCCAATCGTTTGCGTTCGGTCGGTGCTGTCTCCGCCGCTCTCAATTGCGGTCCAAAAACCAGTCCGGCACCAACCGTACCAAGAAACATTCTGCGTGTCACCATGATTTGTGATCCTGTCGTTGGGAGAATTCTGGCTTACGGAATCGGTAAAGAAAATCAGCGTGGCAGAACGATGGGGGTAGAATGATGGAAGGCAGGTGAGTGAATCACCCGGTTATCTTCATCGTCCTGCCCCCATTGTTCTGCCCATCGAACCAGCGACCGCAGCCTTGTCGGTCGTGATCCGATGCAATAATGTATCCCGACCATACGAGTCCATATGATCGCCAGGCTCAAGTTATGACCATCCCTGCGCGAAGTCAACCGCCGAGCTGACATTCAGGCATTCTGCCGTTGCGTACGGTTGGCTGATCGCTCCAAAACAAAGACATCCTGAGACCACGTTGATGCAGCACGTCCCCGCCCTTCCCCTCATCTACGAATTCAGCCGGGCCGTCGAGCCTCGGTGCCGCATCGTTTCCGGAGAGACCATTCGAGTAGAATCTGAAGACGCTCTCTCCGGTCAGATCCGGCGACCTGGTGATCGTCGCGACAAGACAACCATGCCGTTCAGCAATCCCGTGGCTGGCCCGATCATCGTGGAAGGAGCCGAACCCGGTGACGAGCTGGCAGTGACAATCGAGCAGATCGAGTCCCGCGACGGTCAGTGTGCGACTTACACGGGCGCTCCGAAGCAACTTGCCGAATGGCTGGGAAGTGATGTCCCGCACGGCGCGCATGTCTGTCCGATTCGTGACGGTCAGATCTACTGGAAGGATGACATCGTCATTCCCTGGCAGCCGATGCTGGGCTGCATCGGTACGGCTCCGGATTGGGGAGTTCCGAGTACCGGCCCCGCTGGTCCGCACGGCGGCAATCTCGATCTTGTGGAAGTGTGTCCGGGAAGCACGATCTATCTGCCCGTCAAAGTGCCCGGAGGCTATCTGTACCTTGGTGATGCCCACGCGGCGATGGGGCATGGCGAATTGTCGGCGACCGGTCTTGAAATGGCGGCGTATTCGACAGTGACCGTCCAACGGATTCCTCGACCTAGCCTCACCGGACTTCGCATCTCTCATGCAGAGTTCCTGATGTGCATCGCCACTCACGGGACGCTGGAACGAGCCATCGCCGAAGCGTACTCGCGACTGATCCTGTGGATGGAAGCGGAGTATGCCTGGAACCGCTGGGATGCATACGACCTGCTGACTCATGTGGGCCGCCTGTCGGTTGGCTATTACGGCAGCGGAACGATCGGAGCAAAAATAGAACGGCGGTACGTGGGGTAAGCTTCCAGCTTGCCATCGCGGAATCAAAACTCAATGCTTTTGAAAAAACTTGACAAGCTGGAAGCTTATCCCACCTAGCGCGGCAAATCCGAAATCCGAAATCCGAAAGAACTACGGCCGAAAAGATGCACGCAAAATGCGTAGTTGTTGGAAAGAATGGATCTAAACTGAACAACCCGCTTGTGGCTGGCCGTTGATCCGGATTGGTCTTTTGATTCCCAGGAAGCCGCTCATGCTGTTTGACACACACACCAACCTGATGTGGTATCCGGAACATCTTTCCGACGAATTCGTGGAGTTCGCCTGGGAGGCCAAGCGTGCCAAGATGAAGCTCTCGCCGGACGTCTATTTCGCGGGCAGCGACAGTCCACAGGCCAACGCATTTGATTCTCGCCCGGAACAGCTTCTGCAGGCCACGGCCGATGCGGACAAGGTGATTGTGTTTGGCATCAAGGCACCGTTCTGCGGCATCAACGCCGACCAGGAACTGATTGCGAAGTTCGTCAAAGAACACTCGGACCGCTTCGTCGGCTGGTGCTCAGTCGATCCCAACGATGCAGACTGCGTCGATCAACTGGAGTACTATGTCAATAATCTCGGCCTGCGCGGATTGAAGTGTTCGCCGATCTATCAGAACTGGGATCCGCAGGATCCGAAACACCTGCCGCTGTTCAGAAAGGCCGAGTCGCTGGGAATCCCGGTCAACATTCATCAGGGGACTTCGTTCGTCCGACCGGGACCGCTCAAGTACGCCAATCCGATTCAACTGGAAGATATCGCATTGGCGTGTCCTGATCTGAGGATCGTCATCGCTCACATGGGACATCCCTGGGAAACCGAATGCGTCGTGCTGATCCGCAAGCACCCGAACCTGTACGCGAACATTTCTGCACTGCACTACCGTCCGCTGCGGCACTACCAGGCATTCATGACGGCGATGGAATATGGAGTGGAGCACAAGCTCATCTTCGGATCCGACTTCCCGTCAGCGACGCCCGCGCAGGTGATTGCCGGTCAGCACAAAGTGAATGATGTTGTTCGCGGAACAAATTTCCCGAAGATCCCGGACGAAATGATTCACAACATCATCTACGAAAACTGGAAACGCTTCCTGCCGGAGTATGCACCAGGACAGTCCTGACCCATTCGTTGGGCTTCAGAGAATGTAGGGTGGGACCAGCGGCAGGCAAGCCGCGCAGGCCCACCAATTTTTAATCCAATGGTGGGCCTGGTCCAGGTCATGGACGAGAAATGAGCAAAGCCCCGACGGGCAACGCCGTGAAGGATTTTCATGCGGTCCCTTACTGTGATTCGGCCACGAAGTGGCCACAGCATGTAGCCGTGGGTGAAACCCACGGTCGGGCGGAACCAGATTGACCGACAGCCCCGAATGGGGCGACA
>JAYTAK010000692.1:0-3640 GCA_043737515.1 Candidatus Kuenenia sp.
TCCGCGTGATCCTGCCCGGCACCGTTGGTGTTCGCGGCAAGTTCTTTGTGCGTGTCCGCAGCAGCAATATTGATCCCACGACAGCCGCTCCGCGGACGGACCTTCAGGATACTTCAAAAATCGCAAACGGTCTGACAACTGGCGTGTACCAGATGCAGATTCGACTTCAGGAAGAAGATGAGTTTGCCGGCACGACGGTGCAGTACGCCGACATCCGCTTTGCGGAAAACGGCATCAAGATTACCGGGCAGCCTGTACACAGCCCTCTGGCAGGCGAATCAGAAGAAGTCGACCCGAACGACAACTCCGGTCAGGGCCTTCAGTTGGGCAACCTGCTGGATTCTGATCGGGCAGTGCTCGCAGTCCGCGGAACAATCGGAAGTGACGCCGATGTGGACTTTTATAAATTCGAGGTGAACTATACTCACACCCAGCAAATTACCGGTGTCAGTCTCACAGCCCCGCATGTTCCGGTGGTCTTTGATCTCGACTATGCTGACGGCGTCGCCAGAGCAGATATGACGCTGGCCATTTATGACTCAGCCGGCAAACTGATTTTGATTGGCCGGGACTCCAATGTCGCAGATGATCAGGCAGGTCCGGTGGAACTTAACGGCGACACGGATGACCTGAGCCGCGGATCTGTCGGAACATTTGATCCTTATGTGGGCACGGTCGAACTGCCAGGTGGCGATTATTTTCTGAGTGTGTTCAACAATACGCGACTGCCGGCCGTCTTGGATCAGTTCACCCGGTCCGCCTCGGCAAATAATCTGTTGCGCCTTGAGCCGGTCAACTTCGTTCGAAGAATTGCGGAAGAACGCTTCAGCGCTAACGATGCCGATACGTTTACGTCAGCCGATGCACCTCCGGTCAATCTGTTTGGTGTGGCGTCCGGCAGGTCGGTGAATGGGGTTGAACGGGGGATCATCGATCCGTCACATGTGGTTCCGTATCACCTGGGTGATGTAGTGCTGTTTGTCAGTATCAACGGCGGCAGTGGTGGCAATGAGAGCACGATCGGAACGATCAACCCGTTCACCGGAGAGATTGTCACGCTCCTCGGCGACTTTGGGCCGTCGGTGGGTGACATTGCGATGCGGCCTGACGGACAGCTTTATGCATTCAGCACCGGTCCACAGGGTACCGGGCAATCCACATCGGGCGTCACTGGAAACTATCTCAGGATCAACACTGGTACGGGGGCTGTGACGAATGTTGGGGACGATGGTCTGATCACAAATCGCGATAACCTGGACGCAAACGGGTTTTTAACTCCGGCTGACGACGCAGTGACCGATGCCAATGCAGGCATGATCTACAGCGGCATGACGTTTACCGGCACAGGAGACAAGAATCTGTTTGCGGTGGGTGCTCGGGCCAATGTCAACCCTCCCGCGAATTCAACCCTTGTGGCCCAGTACACAACCAACGTTCTTTATCGCTTTGATATTCGCACGGGTGTTGTGGATAGCGT
This sequence comes from Candidatus Kuenenia sp., assembly GCA_043737515.1. Classification (GTDB taxonomy): domain Bacteria; phylum Planctomycetota; class Planctomycetia; order Planctomycetales; family Planctomycetaceae; genus SXXK01. Next base: position 1,478 of record JAYTAK010000692.1, read on the forward strand.
TCCTGGTGATCGGTCAAACGATGCCCGGGCCTACAATGGTGCTGGGACGACTCAACGCGAAATTGGCCAGATGAATGCCTTTGGGACTGTTACAGGGCTCGCGTCGATCGGCGGGCAGATGTTTGCCGTTGACAGTCTGGGCTTCCTGTATCGGGTCAATACTGCCAATGCTGCTACGACGCTGATCACCAATCTTGGCACCTCGTTTACCAGTCTTGTCGCGGGACCGGATGAAGTCGAAGGTGGCAAGTACGCCAATATGCTGTTCGCGATGACAGCCCTCGGCGACTTGATGGCCTTTGATACGATGGGTACTCTGCAGCCCGTCTTTTTTGACGGGCAGGATACCCTCAACGTTGGCGTTCCCGGATCAACAGGGCTGGCCTTCAGTACTCTCGATCGAAATCTCTGGCAGACAACATCCGTTCGCGGCAGTGACCTGGGACACGGCGTCGAAACTCGATTCGACGACAGCCTGCTGACGGACCGAGAACCAGGTGGAATCAGCCTTTACTTTGGAAATCAAAGATCGGGTGCTGCCGCCGGAAATCAGAACAATCTTTCTGATACGGAAACCAACAATTACGATTTTCCGGGAGGTGCTCACGGATCGGTTCTGAGCAACGAGTTCAGCCTGGAGGGTTATCGAAATGCGGATAAGCCGGTCCTCTATTTCAATTACCTGCTGCAGACAGAAAACAATGATGTCCAAAACATCGCACAACTGATGCGTGACTCCTTCCGCGTCTTTGTGGGCGATGAATCCGGGCGATGGACCGAGGTCACGACCAATAACAGTTTCCGCGGGCCCGGGATGGCGGACGATGAATTTGATTCTGGTTCACACGTCGAGGAAACGTTTGATACCACGCAGTGGCGGCAGGCCCGTGTGGAACTCAGCAGTTTTGCGGGCCTTTCCAATCTGCGACTGAGGTTTGACGTCAGCACTTCAGGCACGATGAATCTTGGTGACACACTCACGACAGGCAGCGAACTGCGTGCCGTTGACGGCTATAAGCTCCGCGACGGGGACATCGTGAGCATCGATGGTATCAATTTCGAATTTGAGATGGGTTCCACAATTGTCTTCCCCTCCGGAGCGGCAGCCATCGGGCAGTCGTTTACGGTTGGCGGACAGACTTTCACATTCGCTGCGGTCGCGGGTGGCCCGAACACGATTGTCGTGTCGGCAACAGACGGTCCGGGCGATGTCCGGGCACTGGCGCAAACTGTCGTGAATACAGTTCTCGGTCCAGGTTCAGCGCTGGACGGTGGGGCGCTCACTCCGATCGGCGATACGAATCGACTGACGTTCCCCGGTCAGACCGTCACGGCGGCGACTGCTGCTCTGACCGTCGATGGCGCGGCGGGAATTGTCGGCACCAGCCGATTGCTCCTCGTGACACCCGACATGACCGCCAACGAGGTGGCCGTCATCATTCGGCAGGCTCTGGCCGATGAATTCTCAGCCGGGGATATTACGAATATCAAGGGAACCGAAGAGCTGATCTGGATCATCGGTCACGATGTTGATACCAATGGCCAGGGTCCGCTGGGCTTTGCCGATTCACTCCCGGGTGACGCATTCTCGCTATTCAGCACTGCCCGACCATCGTTAACGGGCGTGTCCAATGCGTTCGAAGGCGTCTATGTCGATGATATCATCCTGGGCTTTGCCGAACGAGGCGAAATGGCGACAGGGGCCAATGCCGCTCTGGGGTCTTCGTTCATCGATAATCCGAAGGCTATTACTCAGGCGATTACCACAGGAGAATACGACGTCGAGATCCGCAGGGCAACGGATTACGCCATGTCCGTAGATGACCCTCCCACGAACTCGCTTGCAAGGGCGATTGACACCAATGCCCGGGAAGCCGAGCTGGTGTCGGTCACCATTCCGTCCAGCGTCCTGCTTAAAGACGGCGGCACGATCACTATTTCGGACGGTATCGATCAGGTCGTCTTCCAGTTCCTTGACGGCAAAGGAACGTCCACGGCCACGCCAGGGGCATTCCCTATCGTGTTTAACCCGGCAGTCGGTGCCATCAATGACCATGACGCCGAAACATCGATTTCACTGGCCGCACGAATCCGCGATGCGATCAACAGTGTCACGGTACAGAACATTCTTAGAGTAAAGGCGTCACTCAGCGACAGCCGCGA
>JAYTAK010000693.1:0-8280 GCA_043737515.1 Candidatus Kuenenia sp.
GCGGAGCGGGAAAAGACGGTCAGGTCTATGACCGCATGGGTAAAGACTAGAGAGGTGTCGGAGCGGACGACCGGCGCATGAATGTGTTGTCTGCAGCGAATCTTCGGACCATCAAAGTGGGAACTCTCCCTCCATCATCACTACGTTTACCTCGAGTCCGGGACGATCTGACGATTCAGGCGATCTCAGCGACCGAGTACGTGATCAAACGTCGCGAAAGTCGGGAGTATTTCAGCGTAGGCCCCCAGGAAGCGTGTCTGCTGGAATTGCTCAATGGGAAGAACAGTTTCAGCGACATTCAAAAAGTCTACTTCCAGCGGTTTGAGCAGCATCTCAGCGAAGCAGATCTCGGTGAATTCCTGCAGGCCGTTCAGCCGATGGGCCTGCTGCAGTCAACGTCGAAGTCGCGCACAGGATCAAGGAGTCCTCAGCCCGATGGCTCGTCAGAAGGAGCCGATTGTGCGCCGGATTCTGCGCCATCCGCTGACTCCGTCCGTCCAAAGGAAAAATCTTCACTGAACGGGCAGTCCGTTCTTTTCTATCGCATCCCGTTGTGCGATCCGGATGTGTTCCTCGGACGCATTGTGAACTGGATTCCATTCGTCTGGACTCGCGGATTCCTGATCTTCTCTGGCTGCGTGATGATCGTCGCGTTGTGTGTGATGATTTCCAGTTCTCAGTTGCTGGTCGCGGGAATCTCCAGAACCCACGGATGGAGCGACGCGATCCTGTTTCTGTGCGTGATGCTGGGCTGCACTTCACTGCATGAGATGGCTCATGGGGCGACGCTGAAGCGATTCGGCGGCGAAGTGCATGATTCCGGCCTGCTGTTTATGTTCTTTACACCTTGCCTGTACTGCAATGTTTCCGACGCATGGCTGATTCCGGACAAATGGAAGCGATTGGCGATCACGGCGGCGGGAGGCTACTGCGATCTGTGCATGTGGGCTGCAGGCGTGTTCGTCTGGCGCGTGACCGTCATTGGCACGCCCATCAATCAAATCGCGTTTCTGGTTCTGACGATCTGTGGCGGGCGCAGCTTCCTGAACTTCAATCCGATGCTCAGACTGGACGGTTACTATCTGCTGAGCGACTGGCTTTCAATTCCGAATCTGCGACCTCGGGCCATGGATTACTGGATGAGCCATTTGCGGTGGATTCTCTGGGGAGCGGCTCCTCCTCCGGCTCTCCCGGAAAAACGCATCCTGCTGTTGTACGGCTGTCTGTGCTGGGTTTTCGCGATTGGCTTTCTGGATCTGATCTTTGTTCGGTTCTTTGAGTACATGGGTGGCCAGTTTGGAGTTGTCGGTCTGATCATTGTGGCTTTGCTGCTGAGTTTCGGACTGCGACGAGTGTTCAAGGGTTTCTTTGCAAGTGAGTTTGCGACAATGCTGAAATCACGATCCGGAAGAACGACAACCTGGGCTGTCGCGCTCTTGAGTCTCACAGCCCTGCTGTTCCTCGTTCCCGTCAAAAGCACGACCAGCGGCGACTTTGAAGTGCGACCGGGCAATATCGTGCAGGTCCACATCCCGGTGGCTGGGATTGTCGAACGCATTCTGATCGAAGACGGCAGCGTGGTCGAAGAAGGCCAGTTGATCGCAGAACTCAAGTCGCCGACGCTTGAATCGGAGATTGTTCAGACGGAGGACACGCTGCGGGAAGTCGAAGCCAATCTCAAACGACTCAAGACCGGAGCCCGCCCGGAAGAAGTGGAAGCCGCCACGGATCGTGTCCGCCGCTTGACGGAATGGTATGAACTGGGTGCCGAAGATCTCCAGCAGGCGAGGATTGCGCATACACAGGACATGCTGGTTCAGGAACACCGGATTCGTGAAACTGTCGCAGCCCTGGACAACGCAAAACAGGACATCCTGCAGTCGGAACGTCTCTATCGTCTGGGCGCTCTGGCGGGCGCGCAGTTGCGGCAGCAGCGTCTGGAAGTTCTGCAGACAGAATCCAAACTGGCCCAGGTTCAGGCGGCGACAAATGCCTCAAAGGCGATGGGTGTCAGGTCCAAAGAAGCGGAAGTCTCGCGACGTGCTCAGGAACTGGCGGACGCGAAAGCGCAACTTGATTTGTTGAAGGCGGGCAGTCGTCCGGAAGACATCGCTGCCGAAGAAGCACGCAAAGCACGAGCCGAGCATGAGCTGGCTTTTCAGAAATCCAGACGGGAAAAACTGCAACTCGTGGCACCAACTTCCGGAATCTTTTCTGCGCCACGACTGAAAGAACGCGTCGGTCTGGCGGTGCTCCAGGATTCTCTGTTCTGTACGATTGAAAAGCCGGAAACTTCCAGAGTCGAAATCTCTGTCAGCGAAGACGACGCCGCCCATGTGAAACCTGGTCAGGCTGTGACACTGAAGGCCCGGGCCATTCCGTTCGAGACGTTTGGGGCCACCGTGGAAGGTATTTCTCCTGTCGCTCAGAAGACCGTCACGACCGGACAGAACTTCGTGATCGTGCATTGCCAGATTCAAAACCCGGATGGTCGTCTCAAGTCGGGAATGACAGGCTTCGGTCGAGTGACGCGCGGCTGGAATACGATTGGCGTCATACTCGTGACAAAAGGGATTCGTTACCTGCGAACGGAATTCTGGTGGTAGCAACACTCTGTCATGGACGGGCAGGAATTTCAGATTCGAACAGAGCTGGATCGGTGTCGCGAGGAAAATCGCTTCCCGATAATCCTGCGGGAGGTGCTGGTGGCAACGGTTCCGTTTCGTTCAGGAACGAATGCCCGAGCAAGAGTCCATCGGCAGGTGCCGGCAGTCCTGAAGACAGTCGCGGTTCGGCTGGTTTCCGGGAGGCATGAACCATCTGCAACAGCGGTGCGGGATTGGAACGATAATCCTGATTCATAATGCCTGCATGACCAGCCAGTGTTCCTCCATAGTTATCCAGAGCGGCCTGTTGCTCCCATTGGTAGACGCTCGTGCCCTGCGCCTGATTCAACTCCGCCAGGAGCGTATTGTATTCCGCCAGGGCTTGACCGACATCACTCACGGCGTCGACGTACGCGCGCATCGCGGACTGCAGGTCTGTCAGGGCCAGCAGCAGCCAGTCCTGGCTTGAACTGGAAGCTTGCGGCTGCGTGTACCGAATTCTGGAGACGCGGAGCCACTCCTGCGTCTCCTGAGCCTGGCGTTTGGCAATCTCCAGTCGCTGCCACTGCGCGTGCAGGTCCGAGACCAGCTCTGTGATTTCAAAGGCCACATTCTGTTCAAGGGCAGTCAGGCGAATGTGAATACGAGCCATATCGAGTTCGGCAATTCGTCGTCGGCTTTGAGCGGTCTTGTTTCCCAGCGGCACGTCCATTCCAAGTCCCAGTGTCCAGTCCGTGTAGTCTGATGATGCGGCCTGCTTAATACTGTCGTCGAGCTGTTGTGCCAGCCCATTCATGTAGTATTCGCCGCGCAGGTCCAGGGAAGGCAGCACCTGGTTTTCTGCAACACGCAGCAGGATGCGTTTTTCATTCAGTTGCTCCCGAAGTGCGTTGAGCGATGGTCTGTTGTCGATCGCCACCTGGACAAGTGTGGGGACATCTTCCGGTGGCGGGTTTTCACTGGGTCTTTCCGATGGCAGTAAGAGAGGCTGAACTTCCGGCTGACCGCCGAGCAGTTGTCGAAGCTGCAGAACTCTTTTGCGCAGGTTGCCCTGCATGACACTTTGTGTGCGGCGAAACCCGTCCCGCTGAAATCGAGCCCGCGCGACATCGGCCAGAATGGATCGATCTGCTTTCCATCGAAGTTCTTCAACCCGAACACTTTCTTCCGCCAGCGGCAGGATTGTTTTCACGGCTTCAAGTTCCAGATGGGCCGCGTACAGACGCCAGTAGCCCTCTGTGATGCTGCGAATCTGTGAATTAAGAACTTCCTCCAGTGCGAGGCGAGACTGGTTGGCCTGCGTCTGAGCAATCTGAATCGGTGCCAGGGCAACACCGCGACCAGCCCCTTTCAGCACGGGCTGATTGACTCTTAAAACGTAGTCCGTTGAATAGATTGGATTGAATTGCCCCGGCCCGACGCCGTTCGGCAGGGAAAGGTAGGCCAAGGGCGGTTCCAGACCGAGGCTGAGCGATCCTCCCGTCGGCAGCGGCTGTGTGACTCTGGCAAAGACGTTCGCCATATCGCGTCGCGTGTTGGCCGCGATGCCGGGTCCAAAGAATGCGTTGGGTGGCTGATCAATCTTGCTGCCGTCGAAATTCGCCGTCAGTCGCGGTTGAAATCGACCGCGTTCGACAGCGATTCGCTGCTCAGTAATCAACACGTCCGTGGGCGTAATCGTCGCCACATTGACGCGTCCTTCCAGAACTCGGACGACTGACGAATCCATAAGTGCGGCTTCGATCGCCTCACGCAGCGTCAGCGGCAAATAGACGTTTGGTTCGGCTGGTGCAATCGCGGCTGGATTCGGCGCAATCTGCGATGGTTCTGCTGTTCCGGAATTGTTCGACATCCCGTCCTGACCACGAATGATCGGCGCATCGGTCCTCGGGCGCAATTCTGTCAGCGAACAGCATCCAGAAAGCACTAAGAGGACGAGAGAAACCCGCAGAGTTTTGGGTGTGTGGGAGGCCACTGTCAATGGGCACGCTGGAGAAGAGTATTCGACCGGAATCCGTTTCATGATCGCAGCATGCACGGTTGTACTTTCTACGCCGCAGATACTGGCACGACGCTCAGCATATCAAAGTGGCCCTGCGTGACGCGGGATGCGATCGACAGGGAAAACAGATTTCAGTGGCCTGCCAGGGAGTGGTGTGATTCGAAAGCGGCAGTTCCTGCAGGAGCACGCTTGAATGTGTTTAATCGTGCGCCGAACCGCGCATGACCAACCCAGGCACACTACAGCTCAGGATTCTGCAAGTGCCGTTTTGATCAGGACGTCTTTGCTGCGCATGGCATGCACGATCGCGGGATTGACGCGAAAGCGGTGCTCGTCCATGTAGTCTTCGAATTCCCAGGGGCTGCCGTCAGGCAGGCGTCCGGAATAAACTCCTGTCCAGTCGGACGCCCAGACATCAGGATTTGCTTCCAGGACATGAGCATAGGGATTCCCCATCAACATGTGTCCCGCGTAGGCCAGAGGAGCCTCTTCGGTGAAAGAGTACATTTGCATCGCGCAATGATTCCAGAACTCCATTGCCAGTTCGACCATTCTCTCGGCGCAATCCCGATGCACGATCCAGAAACCGGCGTTCGTATTGAAAACCGATCGACTGTTCACGCCGCACTCACGCATCAGGCGAACATACTGATCCAGCGGGCAGCCCCACCAGTCCGGCCGCGTGTTCGTGTCTCGGCTGCAATCGCTTTCCAGAACGACATGTACAGGACTGCCAAGTGTATGCCGAATAAGATTGCCCGGGTGTCTGACAAAAAAATTGTCCGCGTCGAGAAACACGAAATAGTCATAGGGCAGTTGAATCGTCTTCAGCAGAAAGTCGAATTTGAACAGGTAGTTCCTGTGTTCATACTTGCCCGCAGCATGACAGACAGCGTCGGGAATCGAGGTGTCCGTCCAGATGTGAAAATCTTCCTGCACCCCAACCTGTCGCGCGGACCGGATGCACGCTGCCATCATGTGAGCGTAGTCACCATCAGCCACGGACCAGTAACAAAATGTCGCATCAGACATCCAGTGCCTCCAGCCAGATCGCACGATGCGTGTCGGCGTCGTTGAGTCGTTCCGCGTGTTCGCGGCAGGCCTTTGACATTTGTTGACGTGCTGAAGAATCGCGGGAGAGTTCCAGGGCTCTTGACTGATAATCGCGAAAGTCCCGGCAGATGAAGCCAGTTTCTCCATCGACAATCAGCGATCGAAAATTATGTCCGTCCGGCACGAGCGGGATCGCACCGGTCAGCATAGCTTCGACCGTACTGCGACCCCAGGATTCCGTGAACGTGTGGCCCAATGGATACACAAAAAGGTCCAGTTGTTGCAGGAATTTGACAGAAGATTCCGCGAGCGGCGGCAGCAGCGTCCAGCGCTCGTCAAATCGATGCCAGCGGTACTTGTGAGCCAGTTCGGGGCTCCATGCCATGACCCGAAAACGCACGTCCGGCAGTTGGAGTGCCTCATAAAAGACCGGGAAATCTTCGGGATACTTGTCCACATCGGCACGCGACAATCTGCCGATCGTAATCCCTTCCGCATGTGGACGCTCCACGAACGGAAACTCGTCCGGGGAGACGTAATTGCCGGTCATGCGTGTCGGCACGTCGCAAAACGACTCGTAATTCAGAGCCTGTTTCTGGACATCGGAAACATACAGCAATCGATCGACTTCACCCGCTTTGATGAAATCAACTTCCTCAGGATGATGCCACATCATCTCTGACGACCAGACGATCGTCAGGCCGCGATGTCGCGCAGCAGAACAGATGCGACCGGCAAAGAAGCGATCATTGGAAAGTGCGAGTGCGACTCCATCCAATCGCTGTGGCAGCGATTCGAACATCGCACAACGCACTCCCCATTGAGCCAGTTGACAGACCCAATAGCTGTCGTCCAGCCAGCAGGCATCATTCGGTATTACCGTGATGTTGCAATGGCTAGCCAGAAGCTGCAGCAAATGAGCCGATTTTGTGTCGGCCCCGCCATACAGGGACGGCCAACCGAACAAGAACAGATTCATTCGATCTCAGTTGCGATCAAATCGGCGTGCAGGTGCCAGGTGCATTTTGGCCTGGTTGTGTCCCGGGCACGACTGGGGGACTTGGCTGATATAGGCTGCTACACATGTTCGACACAAGAGTCCATGCAGCACCGTTCCACATGTATCCACAAGAACCGGGGCCTGATGTTGATGAAGAGCTGGAGGGCATAACACTTTCTTTCTATTGGAGGGAGGAACACAAAACAGACATCTATTCAATCGGCAGGTCCGACCGAAGTCACGGGAACAATTTGAAGGCAGGAGACTTTTGGACTTTCGTCATTGCGGTGGACAAACCTGATGTCCAACTGCCCTTCCTGGACCTCCGTCTGAACTACGACTTCGTCAGCCGTTGCCCATGTGCCGCGACCGGGATCATACTCCTGCCGAACGACTCTGTCGTTGATGACCACGTCAAAAGATCGCGTGGCATCAAAAATTTCGGCAAAACCAAGCCTGATTCCGTAGACGCCATTCGGCAGTGGGATTTGATAGCCGGCTGGCTTATCGCGACGATCATTCGAAAACCAGCGCTCCGTCTGGTACAGCAAAGGATCTTTCGTGTTGGCAATGGGTTCGGCAAAGACGGATGCATCTCCGTGAGTTCCAAAGTAGGCGTGACCGTGCGTAAAGAATCGATCGCTCTCCCAGATGGCCATGTCGGAGGCCACGTATCTGTCGCCGCCGCAATTGATTCGCAGCGGTTGGGACTGGCTGAGCTGTTCGAGTAGCCAGGCCACATGATCCTCATAACGCGGTTCCGGAGGTATTCCGGCGGTTTTTTCCGGCAACCGGGGGATCAACTGCTGTGGAGTTAGTCCCAGATTCGCAAATGAAATCTGCAGCCAGCGATTCCAGACTTCCGGTGCGCGGAAGCGCTCTTCATTGAGCGCCGTGCGCAGGACGGTGGCCGCAGCTTCCGCCTGACCCAGTTCCAGGTGACATTCAGCGAGCTGCAGGAAGAGTTCCGGACCCGTTTCGGCCTGGCCGGTCCATGGGGCGTCCACTAATGCCTGCAGCAGCGATTGTGCCTTTTCGGGATGACCTTCAAAACGGAGCTGTCGCGCCAGCAGGTAGTCGGCGATGCGAGGAGAGTTCTGCGCTGCCCAGGCCAGACACAACTCAAACGACGACTTTTGCTCTGGAGTGGCATCCCTGGCAAAAGCCGCTTCGACGACAGCGTCCGCCGATCGCAGACTCACCAGTTGCGGAAAGATTTTCGCTCGAGCCTGCAGAAGTCTGGCATCCAGTTCAAACGCCCGCGGATGGCGCGCCGCCAGTTCGACCAACTGGACGGACGTCACTGGCTCGCCAAATTTTTCATGCAATTCGGCGATCACTGCCAGCACCAGGGGATCAGTATCGAAAGGGCCGGATCGCAACCGATCGACAGCCGTCAATGCAAGCGAGATCTCTTCCGGGGTCGAATTGTCGCTGAGCCATTTCTGAACATCACCAAGGAGATTTCGAGCCAGATTCCTGCGTTCAGCGGTCACCGGAGACAGCAGGCTTATCCTCTCAGATAGTTGATGCCACTGCAATGTTCGCGATGGGATGTCGATGGGTGCCTCGGTAGGCACCTGTCGACTTTCATCGACTCCGTACATTCGTGCTTCATC
>JAYTAK010000694.1:0-3634 GCA_043737515.1 Candidatus Kuenenia sp.
ATTCAAGTTCGGCAATGTGAACGGCTTCAAGCTGGGGATACGTGTGCAGCACGGCGTCGTACACAATTCCGGCATCGGCCGCACCGACCACCACATCGTTGGCCACATCGCTGACGGTCGTCCGATAGGCCGTCGTCGCGCTCGCCAGCGATTCCCATTGCGACGTTGCCTGCAGAGTCGCTTGAGTGATCTTTCCAATGGCCGCTGCATCGGGACTGGCCTGGACCAGTCTCACATCCGGCCTGAGCAAATCGGCCAGCGATGCAATGCCTTTCGGATTGCCCTTCGGAACGGCCACAACCGCATGCATTGTCGCCAGTGGAATTTGCTCGGCGATCAGATGCTTCTCGCGTCCGATCGCCAGATATCCCTCGTCCGCCGGCAGAAACAAGTCTCCTGTCCCGCTGACTTCGATCGACGACAACAATGTCTGCGAAGGTCCGTACTGAACCTGCACTGATCGTTCAAACTCCTTTTCATAATCCGCTCGAATAGCCTCCAGGACCGCACGATTGCTGGCCGCACAGAACACCATGATGGGTTCACCCGCCTGCACAGACGGTTTGGGCTCCCACAGCATCAGCACCATCGCGATGAGCGCAATGATGGATGAGAGCATGACAAGAGAAGTTCGGTTCATAGGATGGTGTCCAGATCCCCGCGAGGCGTTGGACCGCGCCGCGCATGGATTGTAGCGAAGGATTCACATGAAGACATCCTTTCCAAATACCGACCCACGGCTGGCCAATCTGTGAGTTTGTAGGGTGTGACAAGCGGAGCGCGGGCACACCCTGCGAGTTGCCCATCATCAGCAAATGGCCAGCCTTGTATACCGACCCACTTTTACTGAGAAAAGTTTCGCCAATCGACAGATGTCCGCCGACGGAGCGGCGGACCTACGCAGGCGAGCCGCTCCGTCGGCTCGCACCAGGCACGGCGTTAGCGCTTTGTCAAATCTTTGTTTTCGGGTGGCCGGGGTTGGAGGACGATAGCTCGAAACCCCGGGGCTACCTTCGCTCCGCTCAGTCCAGCCCCGGCCACCCAATCTGAAATCTCTGGATTGACAAGGCACTAGCGCCATTCCGCTGATTAAGTCCACGCCATAGGAGCTATTGAGCTTTGCGAAACGTCAGCGGCGTACCTGTCACGCTCGTCGTCTGTTGTTGTTCAAAGCGAAATTCTGACGCGGTCAGGAGCGTCACCTTGGCCAGCAGGCGACTGCCGTCGCTTGTTTCCAGAGTGAGCTGGCTGTTTTGCAACGTGAATTTCCCCGTGGACCGGGCCTGTTTTCCGTTGCTCACGCTGACCAGCACGAACGTGCCATCGGCGTTGAGCAGAATGGCAAACGCTTCAGTGGCCGAACGACTGGCAGACCAGCGTCCCTGCAACGCATTCGCTGCAAGTTGAGGACTCGCAAGAGTCGGACTTGCGGGCTGAGTTGTGCTCGCGGATGGAGCCGTCGCAGCAGGTGCGGGCGGCGTGACTGCTGCGGGTGGCGTGACCGGGGCTGCGGTCGTTGGTACTGCGGCAACTTTTATCGCTCCGCCGTTGGCGGTCGTGGTCTGAGTCAACGCGGCACCGCCGGCAGTTTCTTCCAGATTCCACAGAGATTCCGTATCCCGTGCCAGGATCGCGAGCCGGTTGATTTCGTCTCGCAGGGATTGAGCATTCACTCCGGCGTTCTTAATCAGGCTCAACAGTTCGATACGATTCCGGACACGGTTGAATGCGAAACTCGTGCGACCGGACTTTTCATTGGATTCCAGTAACTGCAGCAGACGCGTCGCGGGCACTTTTTGCGAATCACTCACGGCCCGCAGTCCCAGGACGACTGAAACGTCCTGTTCATCTTCCGACAGTGTCACGAGGACCGGAAAAATCCATGAATCCAGTTGTTTCCGGGTGGAAGCCATGCGTACTCCGCTGGCCGATGCTTCAAAGCTGGCTTCCTGCAGCGTGTGGACGAGTTCATCGGTGGACGTGAGACGCTGCGTCCCGACCACCACAGAATTTCCTCCACCGGTCGTAATCTCGTTATCAAAGGCTGTGGAAGCACGCACGGATGAGAACAGGCTGTCTGCTTCCTGAGCCAACGCAGGCGTCGCAGCCACCGCACTCAAGCCCACCACCAACGCAAGAATTGCAGTTCTTCCACGTTTTTTCATCACACACCTCACTTTTCAGACTCGGAAGCGGTTTGGCGATCTTCAGGCGGGGAACGCAGGGATCAAACCATTGGCCGCACACCATGACGACACTCGATAAACGTCGCAGCGGATTTCCGGCGAGTTTGTTACAGAGTGGCATCATGATTGAGAATTACCGTGTCGCGGAGCCGAATGAAACCAGGCAGTTGGAAGGCCGACATTGGTCGTTTGAATCTGTATCCGGCGACGCTCATTCGGCGACCGTCTCGTCCCTGGGTGGCAGGTTCATCTCTTTCAGGCGATTGCGATAGAGCCATTCCACTTTGGTCCTGGCCCACGGTGTTTTCCTGAGAAACTTGAGGCTCGACGAAACACTCGGTTCGTGTTCGAAGCAGCGGATGGGAATCTCCTGGCCCATGGCCTCCCAACCCATATGTGCGACGAGTTGTTCGAGCATCATTTCCAGCGTGATGCCGTTCAGAGGATTCAAAGGACGTCGCCGAGCCATGTGATTAATGCCGAACAGGGTTTTGTGCAGTGGCTGTCTAAGCAGGGAGATGTAACACGAATTCATCACCACGGCCACTCGGTCGCGGTAATTGACACGGCTGGCCAGCCATGCGTTGATTCGTCGTCCTGCCCTGGACGCAAAACCTGAAAAACCCGATTGATAAAGCCCGGATGTCATGTCACTCTTTGGTGACATGACGAGTCTTATACTCCACGCGGTCATGAATGAGCGAATTGGCGAGCGGCATGCGTCAGCGTGCCGGTACAAAAAAGCGATGTACCGGAGGGCTCACGCACTCCGCTCGCCGGACTCATTTCTGGCCGCGCGGAGTATAGATTATGATTTCTCAAGAACCCCTGTACCGATGAAAGTACCTTCGAATGCCAAACTTCAACGTCAGTGATGTCCGTTGCGTTCAGTACGAATTGTCCGTTTCCATCGATGCCTCCCGGCAACGCGTCTGGAAAGGACTGACGCACCAGTTGGGTGACTGGTGGCTGCCGGATTTTCATATGCTGGGTCCGGATTCACTTGTGCAGCTTGAGCCCCATGCGGGCGGGCGCTTGTACGAGCACAACGGTGCCAGCGAACTGTTGTGGTATACGGTGCTGTCGATTACGCCGGAAGAGACGCTGAATCTTGTCGGTTACTGCACGGCCGAGTTTGGCGGTCCGTCAACGACGATGCTGACCGTCAGGCTCAAGGCAGAGGGCAAATCGACTCGTGTGACCATCTCAGACTCGCTCTTCGGCCACGTCACTGACGGCCACGCAGCATCATTGAGTCTGGGCTGGACGCAGTTGTTCAACGAAGGACTGAAGGCATTTATCGAGTCGTAGGGCCGACTGCGTCAACGCTGCAAACACATCGTCGAAATCACCGAGATTCTACTTAACACGGCTACGGACGAGATGTCTTTCGTTTAACGGCAAGCCGCAGGCGACAGCGTCTGTCACGTAAACTCGCGGCTGTCGGC